>JAQUNT010000047.1 GCA_028717525.1 Elusimicrobiota bacterium | reverse complement strand
CGGGATGGCTGAAGACCAGCGGCCGCGCGCCGGGCTGGTGCCGGCCATGGCCTGTATCTCGCTGTCCGGGGCCTTCCTGGTGGGGGGCTACGAATTCGCCCGCAGCACCGTGGCCTCCCTGTTCATCGAGGCCTTCGGCTCCGGCCGCATGCCCTATGCCATGACCATAGTCCCCTTGGTCATGGCCCTGCTGATCTACTGCTACGGCCGCGTCTTGACCCGCTTGGGCAGCCTGTGGACTCTGCAGATCTCTTTGGGATTCTCCACCGCGGTCTTCTTGGCGTCCTACGCGGCCCTGGGCTCCGGCTGGAAGCCCGCCGTGGCCGGCCTCTACGTCTTCACCGAGGCCTACATCGTCATCTTGGTCGAGCAGTTCTGGTCCTTCATCAACAGCACCTTGGACCAGTCCCGGGCCAAGGCTTTCAACGGCCCCATCCTGGGAGGCGCCGCGGTGGGGCCCATGCTGGCCGGCCTGGCCCTCCACCGCTTCGCCTCAGCCCTGGGTTCCGAGCAGTTCGTGCTCTTGAGCGGGCTGTCCATGGTTCCCGCGGCGGCCCTGGCCTACGCGGCCTACCGGCTGGCCGGGGAGCCCCGGCCGGCGGCCGAGGAGCGCGGCGGGGTCAAGGGCCCGCTGCACCTGAGCCTGATCCTCGAGCACAAGGTCCTCCTGTTCATAGCCGTGGTCGTGGCCTTGTCCCAGTTCTTCGCGATCGCCGCCAACCTCAGGCTTTACGAGCTGCTGGAGACCGCCCTGCCCGACAAGGACGCGCGCAGCGCGTACCTGGGGACCTTCTGGGCCATGGTCAACGGCCTGGCCTTCCTCATGCAGTTCGTGGCCACGCCCCTGGTCCTGCGGCGCCTGCCCTTGGCCATGATCCTGGTGGGCATCCCTTTGGTCCACGTCTGCACCGCCGGCCTCATGCTCGTCGATCCCGGCCTGACCGTGGCCGCCGCGGCCCTGCTCGTCTTCAAAGGCATCGACTATTCCGTGTTCCGCGCCAGCAAGGAGCTGCTCTACATCCCCCTGCCCTTCGACGCGCGCTACCGCGCCAAGCAGGTGGTGGACGCCTTCAACTACCGCTTCTCCAAGGGGGCGGCGGCCGGCGGCATCTCCTTGGCCAAGAGCCTGCTCGGGGTTTTTCCCGGCTGGGCCTATCCGGCCATCAGCCTGGCCGCGGCCGGGGCCTGGGCCGCGGCCGCCGTGCCTTTGGCTCGGCAGGCCCGGGAAGGGGCCAAGCCGGCATGAGCGCCGCAAAAGGAACCCGGCGCGGGCCGGAGCCCGCGCCGGGGGTGTGCGTCGTCGTCGGCGCTCAGTAGGTCGCGGAGTTGCCCCCGCCCTTGCGGATCCAGGAGTCGGAGCTGATCTTGCTGCCGGCGCGCCGGAAGCGCCAGGAGTCGATGTAGTAGGTCCCGGAGCCCTGGCTGGCGCTGACGTTGAAGGTGCTGCGGTTCGCGCCGGAGCGGACCAGGACCGGCATCACGCCCTGGGACACGACCGCGTCCTTCTGATACCACTTCCTCTTGTACTTGACCGTGACCTCGACCTCCAGGGTCTCGCCGTCGTAGAACTCGGTCCGGCTGTCGTCGATCACGAGCTTGAGCCCGCCGTTGTTGACCAAAGTCAGGCTCACCTTGGAGGCTTCCGGGGCCCGCAGGAGGCGCGCGCCCTGGGTCAGGGTGAAGGCGGCCCGGCCGTTCTGCTGGTCGACCATCGGCCCGCGGACCTGGTAGCGGAAGGCGGGGTCGGTCTGGCGCAGGGTGATGCGGCTGCCGTCATAGAGGAGCTCGAAGCTCTCCTTCTCCCAAGGCAGCAGCTTCTGGCCGTCCTGGAATTCGACTTCCACGTCCAGGAAGGAAGCCGTCCCGTTTTGGACGCCGTCGTAGAACCAGCGGTACTGGATCTCCCAGCTCAGGCACTGGTCGCGGTAGTCCGGATGGCAGTCGCGGCCCACGTAGCGCCAGTGCAGCGCGTAGACGTTGCGCTGGGCCTGGCTCTGCAGGCGCGCGGTGTAGGCCGCGCCCTGCTTGAGGTCGGTCTCGCTGCCGCCGCGGCGCAGGGAGGCGGAGCCGGTGGTCTGGCTCCATGAGCCCGCGCTGCGCACCGGGGACCCCAGGAAGTCGCGGGACTGGCGCCAGTAGCCGGCCACGTCCACGCGGTCGTCGTCGTAAGGAGCGTCGCCGTAGGGCGGGAAGTGGCGGGGCGGCTCGCTGGGACGCGGCCGGTAGTTGGGCGGCAGGGGCGTCTGGCCGGAGCCGCCTTCTTCCTTGCCGTCGCCGGGGCAGTCCACTCCCGGGGTGCAGCGCGGTTTGGGCTTCCGGGTGTCTTCAGGGCAGTCCACGCCGGGGGTGCACTTCGGCTGCGGCTTGGGCTTGGGCTTGGCCTGCGGCTGGTCCTCCGGGCAGTCCACGCCCGGGGTGCACTTCGGCCTGGCCTGCGGCTTGGACCGCGGCTTCTCCTCCGGGCAGTCCACCCCCGGGGTGCAGTTCGCGGCGGCCAAGGTCAGGGCGCCGGCCGCGGCCGACGCTGTCGGCGTGCCGCGTCCCGCGGCGCCGCCGTCGAAGAACACGGCTGGGGAGGCCATGGCCAAAGTCATGCCGTTGAGCGCGTCCTTGAGACCGTCGCCCTGAAGCGCGGCCAGGGACGCGGCCGGCATCAGCTGCGGGACGGCAGCGGCCTGGACAGCCAGCTCCTGCTTGCGGCAGGAGAGGGCCTGATCCCCGGCCTTCACCGCGATCCAGCCCGCGGCGTCGGTCTTCTCAGGGGAGATGAGCCAGGCAGCGCCCTTCTCGAAGCTGCAGGAAAGGGCCTTCGCGCCGACCTGCTCCCTGCACTGCGCGGTCTTGGAGTCTTGCCCCGCGCGGCAGATGTACGTCGTCTGCGCCGCGGCCGAGGCGGCCATGGCAACGCTCAGGGCCAAGGCCCCGGTATTCGTCCATATCCTTTTCATCGTTCTATCCCTCCTTTATAAAGCGGGGCCTACTGCTTCTCCGTGCGCACGAACTGGTCGAATTTCTCCTGGCCGGCCTGCGCGGCTTCTTCGCTGATCTCGCCGGCCTGGGCCCGCTGGAACAGGGTCTTGCGGCCGCGCGCGTCCGTGTGGACGGTCGGGTCGCCCTTCGCGCCCATGATCTTCTCCTTGAAGTACGGGCCCTGGCGCACGTTGTCGTACTGGAAGCCCTTCACCCAGTGGTAGAAGTGGCGGTAGATCTGGAAGTTGTCCTTCAGCCAGTGGTCCAGCCGGCCCACCCAGTTGCGGGAGGTGCTGCCGGTGAGCTCCATGAAGGTCCGGATGAGGACGCTGCCTTCCATGTAGGTCTTCTCCGCGCTCTGGGGGACCACGTCGCGGTAGAGGTGCCGGACCCACATGCTGGCCAAGGTCGCGGCCAGGAAGTGGGGCGAGAGGTTGTGCAGGGCCCACTCGTCGAAGATGACCGCCGCCTCCTCGCCCGGCCGCTCCGGGTCGTCGCCCTCGGTGCGGGCGTAGAAGGGGTTGTCGCCCTTCTGCACCTTGTAGACCGTGTTGACGGGGAGGTTGTCCTTGATGGCCTTGGCCCGCGGGTTGGTGAGGGCCAGCTGGTAGGTCTTGCGCAGTTTGGAGGTCTCGGTCTCGCGCTGGCCCGTGGATCGGTCGTACCAGCCGAAGTAGTCGTCCGGAGCGGAGACCGAAGCCGCCGGGGCGAAGGACTGGCCGCCGGTGATGGCGTTCTCGAGCGCTATGCCCGCGCCGTGCGCCTCGGACGGGGCGAGCTGGGCGCCGCGCTCGCTGATGTTCTGTACGGCCGCGCCGATGCGCTGCGAGGCTTCCGGGCTCAGGGGCAGGGCCTGGGGCGCCGCGGCGACCGGGGACGCGGGCGCGGCGACCGCGGGGACCGCGAGGCTGGGCCGCACGACCGGAGCGGTCAGGGCCGGCAGGACCGCGCTCAGGCTCGCGCCGGAGAGCGGGGCCTTCAGCATGCCGCCGGTGTTGATGTGCAGCGGGGCCGCGGGAGCGGTCCAAACGCCCAGCCGCATCGGGGCGGTCCCTTGCGCCGCGGCGACGGCCGCCTGGGCCGGGGCAACGGCGAAAGCGAGGCCGATGAGCCCGGCCGCGCATCCGGTGAAGATTCGATTCATGTTCGCACCTCTCTGTTGCGTCTGGCGCCATTCTATTTAGGTACCAGGTTCGCGTGATAGGGCCCTTAGGGGAAGGCCGCGCCGGATTATGGCCCAGTTGCCTGGAGGGGCCTAAGACAGGGAGGGCGTGGGGCTTTGGACTGCGGGGGGGCCTAGGCGGCGGGTTTTTGGTATCATGCGCTGACGATATGATGATCCTTCGCGACGACCGGCTGAGAGCCTTGGGCTTGGGCCTGCTGTCTTTGCTGGGGCTGCTCGTCGCGGGCGAGCTGCTGGTCAGGGCCTTGGTGGATCCTCCCCGGCCGCCTTATCCGCCGGAAGGGGGCCGAGGACCCGAGCGCGACAAGAAGGACCCCTTCTTGACCGATGACCCGGACCTGTTCTGGAAACCCAAGCCGAATACGCAAAGGACCATGCCGGATCCGGTCTCGCCCGCCAAGTCCATCATCGTACGCACCAACGCCCTGGGTCTGCGGAGCCCTGAGTTCCCAGCGCGAAAGACCGGAGCGCACTATTGGATCCTGGTCCTGGGCAATTCCCCGGTGTGGGGCGAACGAATCAGCGGGGAGGAGACCTTCACGGCCGTGCTGGAGAAGAAGCTCGCCGCCAAGACGAAGAACCTTTCGGTGGAGGCGCTCAATGCCGGGATGCAGGGCTATTCCACTTTCCAGTCGCGCGAACTGGAGAGACGGCTGCTCGACTCCTATCGTTTCGACTTGGTCGTCATTTCCCTGATGGGGGGCGATTGGATCCCCGGCCCCCGGCCGGACAAGGACATGATCTCACCGGCCGTCCGCCGCTTCCTCTCACGCAGCGGACTCTACCGATATCTGAGCAGCCTGCTCCGGAGCGGCTCCCGCTCCCCCGAATACGGCCCTCGCAGCGGGCCGCGGGTGCCGGTCGGGGATTATGAGAACAATCTGACGGACATGGTCCGGCTGGCCCAGGCCCAAAAGGCGGAGGTCGTGCTCCTGGCGCCCCTGCCGATCTGCATGGAAGAAGACTGCCTGGGCAACGATCCGGGCTATCGGGTCGATCGGGCCGCATTCCGGAGACTCTATGCGCATATGGGAACGCTGGAGCCTCAGTACCGGGATGCGATGAGCCGGGTGGCAGCCAGGACCGGCGCCCATTATCTGGATCTCGAGGATCGGCTGAGGGACTCCCCTTCTCCCAGCAGCCTTTACGCCGATGTCACCCATCCCAACGCCGCCGGGCACCGTCTGATCGCCGCGGCCTTGGCGCCTCTGGCGGAAGGGCTCATGCGCCGGAGAGTCTCCGAGAAGGGGAAAGACTACTTCCGATAATTTCCTTCATAGAATGCCGCAGGAGGAGGAGCCATGGACCTGACTTTGCGGGACCGTTTCACGGCGCTGTGGGACAAGTATTTCGACGGCGCGGAGCTGCCCATCGGACTGTTCTATTCGGATGACGAGGACTGCGCCCGCCTGCTGCTGCGCCCAGCCAAAGAGCACGTCTGCGTGATCGGCCAGCTGGCGGCCGCCCGGCGCGGCGAGGACATCGCGTTCACCGGCGAGACCTTGGGCTGCGAGGGCGGCAAGCGCTATCTGGGCTTCTCCGCGCAATTGCGGCCCGGCTTCGAGTATTTCCTCTCCTGCGGCATACCCGGGAAGATGGAGGGGGAGCGCTACAAGAAGACCCCGGAACTGGTGCGGGAGTTCATCCAGGACGCTCCGGGCATGAAGGCCCCGGCCAAGTACGCCGTGTTCAAGCGTTGGGACCGCCTCGCGGCCCAGGACCAGCCCGAGGTCGTCATCTTCTTCTCCCCGCCCGACGTCCTGGCGGGCCTCTTCACCCTCGCGGGCTTCGCGGAGAAGCGCCGGCAGAGCGTCATCGCCCCGTTCGGCGCGGGCTGCGCCACCATCGCGCAGTACCCCTGGCTGGAGGCCCGGGAGCCCGAGCCGCGCGCCGTTCTGGGCATGTTCGACGTCTCCGCCCGCCCGTTCGTGCCGGAGCGGACCCTTTCCTTCGCCGTGCCCATGGCGAAGTTCGCCCAGATGGTCGCGGACATGGAGGAGAGCTTCCTCGGCACCGGTTCCTGGGCCAAGGTCCGCGGCCGCATCGCCCGCCCGGCCCCTTAGACCTGGCGGTCGATGACGATGTGGACCCGCCGCTCGCCCGGGAAGACCGGGCTGGGATGGCGCCCTTCGAGATCCCCCTTCTGAGGCTGGCCCAGCCGGCCGTGCGCGTTCATCTCGACCTCGATGTCCAGGGGGGTGTCCGGGCGCACCTCGGGCATGATGAGGTCCTCGGAGCGGAAGGTGAACTTGACCGGGAACTGCGGGTTGACGATGCGCTGCACGGCCACGGGCACCCCGCCGCGGTTGCGGGCGATGATGAACATGACGGCGTTGTCGCGGGGCGCCTTGCGCTGCAGGGCCGAGGCGATGGTGACGGAGCCCGACAGGCGGAACTCGCCCCGGCCGCAGGCCGCCAACAGGGCCGCGGCCAGCGCCAGCGCGCCGGCGCGCGCTAGACGGCCGCGGGCCGCGGAACGGCGTTCTTCTTGATGGCCAGCCATAGGTAGATCGTCGTGGCGACGGCCGCCAGGAGGGTGAATTGGGGCACCTGGGCCGGGATGAGGAGCAGGATGCACTGGACTGCGATGACCAAGGTCTGCGCGTAGACGCTGATGTTGAACAGGGCCGGATAGGGCAGGCCCGTCTCGGCCAGCCCGTTGATGAGCAGGGCGATCGAGGAATAGAAGAGGGAGGCGGTCAGCTTCCAGACGAAAAAGAGCAGGAAGGCCGCCGCGAACCCGATCGGGTATAGGGCGAAGCGCAGGTTGCGGGACAGCTCGTCGTAGAACTTCGCGTCGAAGACCTTGGTCTGCGCGCTGGGGGCCTTGGAGAAGTCGTAGACCTCGACCTTGCCGCCGGGCTGCATGACGTACAAGGCGTTGCTGGTCAGGCACGCCGAGACCTTCTCAGCCGCCAGCATCTGCGCGGTGACCGGCTCGGTGCGGTTCGTGTCGAGGGTGAAGGCGACCTCGTTGATGGTGGGGTGGCGCACCGTGACCTTCTCGTTGGTGGGGGTGGAGACCCGGCCCTTGGAGTAGGTGATGGCCGGAACGCTCGTCTCGAGCCACTTGAAGGTCGCATCCAGAGAGGGCCAGACGCGCAGCTTCAGGAAAACGAGGAACACGATGGCGAACACGATTCCCAGATAGGCCAGATAGATGAGGGACCGGCTCCAGGCTTGGGCGGCCACCTTCTTGTAGAACGAGAGGCTGGTGATGCTGTTGAGGGGGTCCAGGATCATGGCAGGCTCCTTGAGTGGCGAGAGTATATCAAAAGGCCGCCGCCGCCGTCTTAGAGCCGGCGCGCGCCGCGCCGGTGGCGCAGCTCCAGGCGCCGGCGCCACGCGCCGCGCAGCGGCGCGGCGGGGAAGAGGCGGGCCGCCTCCAGCAGCAGTTCCACGCAGCCCAGGGCGTCCGCGGCCCGGACCATCTCCGGCGCGATGCGCCGGGCGCCGATGCCGTTGTGGTAGTTGACCAGGGGCAGGGCCACGCCCGCGGCCTCGTAGCCGAAGCTCTGGTAGGCCGTGGCCTCGCAGGTTCCGCCGGTCAGGCGCCGGCGCTGCACCGGCAGGCGCTTCTTGCGCAGGGCGAGAGCGGCCTGGTCCAGGAGCGCGACCAGGTTGGCGTCGAAGAGCGCGGCCTTGTCCCCCAGGCGGATGACCGGGCCTCGGCCCGGACGGGCGCCGGGCAAGGAGCGCGAGGCTTCGATGGAGAGGATGGAATCCCCCGGCGCGGCCAGGCCGCGGCGCGCGAAGTCCAGGGCGCCCACGAAGCCCACCTCTTCGGCCCGGTGCAGGAAGACCGTGAGGTTGGTCCTGGCCCGGGCCGCGACGGCTCGGCGGAGGGTCTCCAGGGCGATGGCGCAGCCCAGCAGGTCGTCGATGGACCGGGAGGCGAGCCAGCCCCGGCGCAGCTCATAGGGAGTGAGGGCCAGCACGCCGAAAGCAAGCCGGGCTCCGGGCCGCGGGGGCTCGGTCCAGGACAGGGCGAAGCCGCCGCCCTCAACGGGCGGCGGTCCCAGCACGCCCCGCGCGGCCGGGCGGTTGTCCCGGGGCCGGGCCGGGAAGGCTTCGACCGCGCAGCCCCCGAGCAGCTCCTTGGGATGGCCGCCCTGGAGCACCGCCCGGGCGCCGCGGCGGGTGACGGCGCGCAGATGGAAGCCCGGGTGGTCCATGTGCGCGGCCAGCACCAGGGCCGGGCCCGCTCCGCCGCCCCGGTAGAGGACCATGAGCCCGCCGCGCAGGCGGCGGACCCGGACGCGCCGACCCAGCCGGCCGCGCAGCCAGGCCCGGACCGCGCGCGCGACCGCGGCCTCGTAGAACGGCGCGGTCGGCACCGAGGTCAGGCGGCGGAAGAGCTGCAGGACCGGGGGGGTCATGGCGGCTCAGAGCCCCGCGGGCAGCTGCCCCTTGAGCACGGCGTTCATCGCGTCGTTGACGACGAGGTAGGTGTGATAGCAGCCTTTCACCAGCTCGTAGGTGATGAAGACGGCCAGGGCCGTGTAGACCCAGCGCGCCGTGCGCGACATGAGCGGCGAGCGCCAGACCAGGACCAGGCTGAAGGGGCCCAAGGCGAGGAAGGTGAGCGCGATGATGCCCCAGTGCTGATAGTACCAGGGGAAGCTGACCAGGTTCCTGCCGCAGAAGCGGCAGAAATTATCCTCTGCGGCCGCGGGTTTGCGGCAGTTCCAGCAGACGCCGCCTTCCTTGGGGTCCTTGCTCATGGAGTCGCTGCGGCTCCGGTATTATACCAGTCTTCAAGCGGGGCCCGGTCTGGTATAATATGGCTCACGCTCGAATCTCCAGGAGGCCATCCGATGCAGACCAAGCCCCTCGTCCTCGCCGCCGTCTTCGCCGCTTTGTGCGCCGGCGCCGCCCGCGCCCAGGAGCCCATCGCCATCTCCTTCGACGGCGCCACCTACACCTTCGACCGGCCCGCGCTGACGGGCCAGAGCTTGGCGACGCGCAGGAACAACCAGCAGAACATGGCCCTGGCCAAGATCAAGGTCAACCCGCATCAGCCGGACATGAACGACGCCCTCATCGCGACGCTCCAGCCGGGCTTGGACGTCTACGCGGTGGTCCGGGAGCTCTACCAGGCCGGCTTCAAGGCCCAGGCCTACGGCGACAACCACGGCTACTACTACATCGCCGTGGACGTGGCCGGCGCCGACGCCGCGGACTCGGCCCTGGGCCTGGCCAAGTACTACTACGTGACCCCGGTCTTCGTGGGCCAGAAGGTCTTCGACGCCCTGTTCCCGCCGGTACAGCCCTAGGGCCCGGCTGCGCGCAGGGCCCGGCGCAGGCGCTCCGCCTCCTGCCGCACCCCTTCGCGCTGGGGCCAGGCCGCGAAGGCCGATCCGTAGGCGGAGAGGGCCTCCTCGCCCCGGCCCATGCGCGCCAGGACGCGGGCCAGGAACACCGCGCGGCGGGCCCGGGCCATGCGCTCGTTGACCCCGGCCACGTCCAGGCTCAGCGCGCCTCCGGGCTCGACCTGGGGAGAGAATCGAGCCAGCTCGTAGACGGGGTCCGCGGCGGGCGGCCGGCCGGCCGGCTTCTCCCCGACGGCGAAGACCCGGAAGCTCTGGCTTTCGTAGCGGAGGCGGAAATCCTTGAGCTTCTCCGG
>JAQUNT010000046.1 GCA_028717525.1 Elusimicrobiota bacterium | reverse complement strand
CGGGCCGGCTCCAGGCTTGGCGCTCCTGGGCCGTTGAGGAGCAGGCCAGCGTGACGGTCGACGCGCTGAAGGACACCTTGCTGGAGCGCTACCAGCTCGAGGTCTTCGGCCGCTCCGCCGAGGCCTACGCCCGGTAGCGGCGGAACTGGGACCCGGGGACGCTGACCATGACCGGGCTGGTGGGCGGCGCCCTGCTCTATGTCAACGGCATGCACGCCGTCGCCCACATGGGCCGCTGGTCGCTCGCCATGGACCTGCGCTCCGGCGCGCGGTTTCGGCAGGCCCTGAGAAGCGGCGTCTCCTCCCAGAGGCTGGCAGGCTTGGAGCTGGGCTGCCGGGACCTGCCCCTGGCTTTGGCCGCGGACTGGGGGGCGCAGGGCGGGCGCTTGCGCGGCGAGCGCGTGGGCCTCATCTACCGGCTGCGGTACTGACATTTGATATCATAGGCCTCCAAGCGAGCCGGCGAGGGGGTGCCATGTCGGTCAAGATCACAGCGCGATACCTGGGCGACGATACTGTGGAGCTGGAGCACGGCCCGAGCGGCCAAAAGATCCTGACGGACCTGCCCGTGGACAACGGGGGCCGGGGCCGGACCTTCTCGCCTACGGACCTGCTGGCCGCGTCCTTGTCGTCCTGCATCCTGACCATCATGGCCAAGGCCGCGCGGAAGGAGAGCCTGGACCTCTCGGGGGCGGCGGTGGAGGTCGAGAAGGAGATGCAGGCCAGCCCTCGGCGCGTGGCGCGCTTCGTCGGCCGCATCACCCTGCCGTCCCGCTTCAGCGCGGATCAGAAAGAGCGGCTCAAGGCCTTCATCAAGGCCTGCCCGGTGGCGGGCAGCCTGCACCCGGACGTGAAGGTCGACCTCGCGGTCGCATGACCCCCGAGCGCGTCGTCTCAGGCGGCCAGACCGGCGTGGACCGGGCCGCGCTCGACGCGGCACTGGAGGCGGGCCTGCCCTGCGGCGGCTTCGCGCCCAAGGGGCGCCGCGCCGAGGACGGGCCCGTCCCGGAGCGCTACCCGCTCCAGGAATGCGACTCCCCCGACTACGCGGTGCGCACCGAGCTCAACGTCATCCATTCCGACGCCACGCTCATCCTCAACCGCGGCAAGCTCGACGGCGGGACTTCGGCGACCGTCGACTTCTGCCAGCAGCACGACAAGCCTTACTGCGTCGTGCAGCTGGAGCAGGCCACGGCGGAGCAGGCCGAGGAGAGCATCCGCCGCTTCCTGGCCCAGGCCCGGCCCCGCGTCCTCAACGTCGCCGGGCCGCGCGAGAGCAAGTGCCCCGGCATCCAGCAGGCCGTCCGGGACCTCCTGCGCCGGGTGCTGGGCCCGCGTTGAACGCGCCGCGCCGGGCGTTTCAGACGGACGCGGCCGGGCGCTATGGTATAATGAGTCGTTAGGCGGGACTGTCTGTCCATGATCCCTCTGCTCATGCAGTTTTCGTCGCTGGCCGGGACGGGCGCCGTCGCGCTCGGCTGCCTGATCCTCTTCTGCTGGCTCGCCAATCACAATGGGCTGTTCGCGGTTCCGGCTGGCCTGCTCGCCGTGCATCCGGCGACGTCACTCCTGTTCATCCTGTCCGGGGCTTCGCTGCGCCTCTCCGGGGCGAAGTCCGTGCGGCAGCGGCAGGCCGGGCAGGTGAGCGCGGGCGTTCTGCTCTTCCTCATCACCGCGGTGCCGCTCAGCTGGTTCGGCCTGCTCTTCCCGGGGACGGGCGCCGGCGCGATGCAGCTGGACCTGCTGGCCTCCCTCAGCCTGTTCGGGGCGGGCTTGGCCTTGCTGATCCTGGACATGGAGTGGCCGCAGGGGTTCTGGCCGGCCCAGTACCTGTGCATCGCGGGACTGTCCTTGGGTCTGCTGACCTTGGTCGGATACGGCTACGGGATCAAGCCTCTGTTCCATCAAGCCCTCTCCTTCGACGTGATGCAGCTCAACATCGCCTTGGCCATCGCCATCCTGAGCCTCGGCATCCTGTGCGTCCGTCCGGAACGGGGGATCATGGCCCTCGCCATCAGCCAGGGCCCCGGCGGATCGACCGTGCGGGTGCTGCTGCCGGCGATGATCATCATCCCCACGAGCCTGGCGGCGATCCGGCTGGCCGCGGCGAACACCGGACTGTACTCCAGCGTCTCGGGCTCCACGGCTTTCGGCATGGCCAATATGGTGGTCTTCGCCGTCCTGATCCTGTGGAACGCCTCCTCGCTGCAACGGATCAGCGCGGAGCAGAACCGGTCCAAGCAGCAGGCCGAGGCCCTGCTGTTCTCCATCAGCGACGGCATCCTGATGCTTGACGAGAAGGGCCTCATCCTGCTCGCCAACCGCCGGCTGCGCGAATTCCTGGACCTGAGCCCGGCTCTGGCCATCGAGGGCCGGAGCCTGCGCGAGGTCATGCCCGACTCGAACCTGCGCAAAGCGGTGCTCCAGGCCTGCGTCGAGCCTCGTCCCAACGTCTTCCGGGAGATCGACCTCTCGACGGATGAGAGGCGCCTCTTCCTGCGCATCAGCGCGGTCCCGGTCTTGGTCCCGGAGACCGGCGCGAAGCTCGGGGTGATCACGGCCGTGCGCGACGCCACGTTCGAGAAAGACCTCGACAAGATGAAGGAGGACTTCCTCCACGACATCACCCACGACCTGCGCAACCCCGTGGGCTCGGCCCTGGGCTTCGTGGACGTGCTGCTCAAGGGCACGGTCGGCGAGCTCAACCCGGACCAGAGATCGATGCTGGGTTCCATCAAGCGTTCGGCCAGCCGCCTCATGGGCATGATCAACAACATCCTGGACCTCGCCAAGATGGAGGCGGGCGGCGTCCGGATGGACCTGCGCCCCTCTTCGCTGACCGTCATCGCCAACCGCGCGATCACCGAGATGGAGCCCTTGGCGCGGCCCAAGAAGATCAAGCTGGTCCTGGAAGCCGCCGCAGAACACGTGGTGATGGCCGACGCGGACCTCCTGGAGCGGGTCGTCATCAACCTGGTGGGCAACGCCATCAAGTTCACGCCCGAGGCCGGGTCCGTGACTGTGCGCATCACGGACGGCGGGCCGACGGTGGAAGTCCAGGTCGCCGACACGGGCGAGGGCATCGCTCCCGCCGACCAGGAACGCATCTTCCAGAAGTTCGAGCAGGTGGCTCGGCAGAGGCGCGGGGGCACCGGGCTGGGCCTGGCCATAGTCAAGGGCTTCGTCGAGGCGCATCGAGGCCGCATCTGGGTGGAGTCGCATGAGGGCCAAGGCTCCCGCTTCACCTTCACCGTCCCCAAGGGGCTGGCCAAGGACGAGAAAGGGGACGTGGTGAGGCCCGTCCCCCAACCGGCCCGGAAGGACGGTCAGGCCCCGGCGACGTCGCAGCCCGGCGTGCCGAAGTAGCGGCCCGGGCGGGCCGCTACCACCTGTAGACGACTCCGACCGGCTTGAACTCGTCCCGCGTCAGACGGCCGTTGCCGTCCCGGTCCAGCTGCTTGAAGACCCGCCGCGTCTCCTCTCGGTCCAGGGGCAGCCGGGAGAACTCGTCCAAGCTGAGCTCCCCGCTCTGGTCCCGGTCCAGGGCGTCGAAGGCGAATCCCGGGTCGACGAGCGCCTCGCGCGGGGGCGCCGAACGGCAGGCGCCGAGCAGCGTCATCCCGCAGACCGCCAGCAGCAGGCCTCCGCCTCTGATCCAGTGCATGGGCATCCCCCCTGTCCAGCCGCGCATGCCCTATCATACTACATGAGAGGTGTGGGCCCAATGGCCCGCGGCCCCGGACCCCTTGGGCCCAAGCCCGAGAGGCCCTGGTGATATATGATATGGCCAGCCCGATGCGGACCTTCCTCGCCGTGCCCATTGCCGCATGCCTCGCTCTGCCCGCCCAAGCCATAGAGGTCGGCAAGGGGGTCGATTTCCCTGATTCCGCCATGAAGCAGCGGGCGTCCCTGCCGGCCCGGCCCGGCCCCGACGGCGTGGTGTGGGAGTCCGGCGCCAGCGAGCCGGTGGCGGCGGATTTCCAGGCCCTGCTCTTCCGGGGCCGGGCCAGCCGGCCCGGGATCGTCTTCGAAGCGGCGGTGCGGAGCGGCCCGGACTGGGGCCCCTGGACCGCGGCCCAGGGAGAGCGCTCCCCGAGCGGCCGCTTCTGGGCCAAGGCCGCGGCGAGCGGCAGGAAAGGCGACCGGGTGCGCCTGCGGGCTCTGTTCATGGGCGAGGGGCCGCCGGGCTGGGTCGAGTTCTTCGGGCTGGACGCCTCGGCCATGGAGGACGAGGGCGGGGCCGCCGCGGCGCCCCGGTTCGCCCCGGCCTCGGCCGCGGCCGCGGCCGGGGCCTGGCCCAAGCCCGGGATCCTGCCGCGCTCGGCCTGGGGCGCCCAGCCCGCGCGCAAGCCCTATGAGCCCATGCCGGCGGACCGCATCACCGTGCACCACACGGAATCCGGGCGGATCCTGGACCGCGAAGAGGCCGCCGACGAGCTGCTGTCCATCCAGAGCTTCCACCAGCGCGGCCGGGGCTGGGTGGACATCGGCTATCATTTCATCATCGACGGGGCGGGCCGCATCTGGGAAGGGAGGCCTCTGGCCGTGATCGGGGCCCATGTCCGGGACAGGAACGAGGGCAACCTGGGCATCTCCCTGATGGGGGACTTCCACAAGCCCCAGCGCCAGAAGCCCACCGCGGCCCAGCTGGAGTCCCTGACCGCGCTGGCGCGCTGGCTCGCCTCCGCCTACGGCATCCCGGCGGAGCGCATCCTGGGCCACCGCGACCAGGACCAGACGACCTGCCCCGGGGACAACCTGTACAGCCGCCTGGGGGAATTGCGCCAGGCCGTGGCCGCGCCGCCGGCGCCTTTGCTCGCCCGGGCCAAGGTCGAGTCCATGCCCATGTTCGAGCTCGACGGCCAGCGCCTGCAGGCCATGTTCGACTCCCCATGAGGACCGCGGCCATCCTCGCCGTCCTCCTTCTCGGCGCCGCTCCAGCCCGGGCCGCGGGCCTGCCCGAGTTCGAGGCGCGCCTGGCCGAGCTGCGCCTGTCCTTGCTGGCCTCGGCCGAGGCGGCCAAGGCCAGGCGCCCGCCCGTCCGGCAGGGCCCTGAGCGCGTGACCGACCCGGAGACCTGGGCCCGGATGCTCGCGGCCGCGCGCCAGCGGCCGACCTCGGTCCAGGACCTGCGCGCGGGGAACTCGGACTTCCGGGTCTTCGCCGCGGTCTCCACCGCGGCGGTCGCGGGGCAGGAGTGCGCGGAGGGCTTCCAGCCGCGCAACGCGCTCTACGTCTGCGAGGTCCTGAGCGGGCGGCCGGGCGCGGTCTACCCGGCGCGCCTGGTCTCGGACTGCGTGGGCCCGGCGCGCACCGTGCCGCTGCTGGCCGTGGACGCGGACGCCGAGGGCTTCATCCAGGACAGCGCATTCTACGACCCGGGCCAGGGCAAGGCCCTGCTCCCGGGCCGGGACCGGCTGAGCCCGGCCCAGGTCGAGCGCTTCTACGCCCTCTTGGCCGGCCTGGTCCGGCTCTTCAGCGGCCGCGAACCGGAGTCCTTAGGTCCAGCCCTCCGCGGGGAGGGTCCCTGGTTGTGATAGAATCTCGGCATGAAGAAGCTTCTGCCGGCCTTCGCGGGATTGCTTTTCGCCGCCTGCGCGCACCAGCCGCCCCTGGACTCGCAGCCCATGCCCCAGGTGGACCTGGCCCGCTACATGGGACGCTGGCACGAGATCGTCCGCTACACTCAGTTCTTCGAGCGCGGCTGCCGCGAAGTGACCGCGGACTACTCCCTGCGCCCCGACGGCCGGGTGGACGTGCTCAACACCTGCCGCAAGGGCGAGCCGCCGGCGGCCAAGGCGGCGCGCGCCGTGGGCTGGAGCGTGCATCCCAGCCACTCGCGGTTGAAGGTCCGGTTCTTCTGGCCCTTCAGCGGCGACTACTGGATCGTCGGTTTGGATCCGGACTACCGCTGGGCCATGGTGGGCAGCCCGAACCGCGACTACTTCTGGCTCCTGGCCCGCGAGCCCCGGCTCGCTCCCGCCCTGGAAAGCGAGCTTTTCGAAAGGGCCCGCGGCTTGGGCTACGACCCGGCGCGTTTCGAGAGGCCGTGACCCCTGGGAGGCTCTGGGAGCCGGCCGCCAGATGAGCCACGGCCGGCTCCCTGATGACCTCGGGTCATCCCTCCGCCGCCCTGGAGCCTTACCAGGGCAGCCACTTCGCGAGTGATTCTTTCAGCTCCTTATGCATCGCGGCCGCCAAGACTCCTTTGGCTTCGGCCAGAGCGACCTCGAAGCCGCGTCGTCTTCCTCCTTGTTCTTAGGATCAGCGACCCACAGCGGCAGCGTGAACGAGAAGGTGGAGCCTTTCCCGACCTCGCTCTCCAGGTCCAATTCCCCGCCATGCGCCGTGATGATGCTCTTGGCCAGCGACAGCCCGATGCCGAATCCCTTGGCCATGTGTTGGCCCCGTTCCGAGCGGTAATATCCTGAGAAGACCTGTTCCTTTTCATCCGGGGTGATGCCGATGCCGGTGTCTGACACATAGACCTGCACCAAGCCTGCGCCGCCAGGGCTCGAATCCCGTCTGATGCCTACGCGGACCGAGCCTTTCTCCGGGGTGTATTTGATGGCGTTGCTGAGGAGATTGGTGATGACCAGGTTCAGCGCTTCAGGGTCCGCATAGACAGGCAGGGGCGGCCCCGGGACTTCCAAGCTGACGCGGATCTCCTTGTTCTCGGCCGGTATGGCCAGCAGGTCGACGCCTTCTTTGAGGATGGCCCCCATGTCCATCTGTCTCTTGCGCAGGGCCAGCTTCCCGGATTCCAGCCGGCCGATGTTGAGGAGATTGCTGACGGTCCGGGAGAGCGAGGTGATCTGGCACCTCAGGATCCGATACATCTTCTCCCGCAAGGCGCTGCGCGCCCGGGGATCGGTCTGTTCCAGGGTGGCTGATGCCATCTGGATGACGCTGAGCGCATTGTTGAGCTCATGGCTGACCGTCGCCACCAGTTGGGATTTCAACTGGTTCAGCTCCTTCTCTTTGCGGCGCTCCAAGTTCAACTTCTCCATGAGGCCTTTCATGCTGTCGAAGAGACTGTTGATCTCGGGGCTCACGGACGGCATGTCGCATGTCCAGGGCGAGCCCGGCTGCCAATGCCTGGCGTATTGGTCCAAGGAGCGGATCGGCTCGATGATGTTGCGGGACAAACCCAAGGCCAGGAGGGCGCTGGCCAGCAGGCCGATGATGAGGACGACCCAAAACCCATGTACGGATGCCTGGTGAACCGCTTGCGACCTGCCCGAGAAGGCCTGCAGGTCTATATCATGCATGCTCAGCGCGATCTCAAGGATATCCTCGTAACTCTTGCGGCTGGATAGTATCTTGGCCGTCTCCCCGGCGCCCAGCGTGCCTGCCCGCTTCCGGCTTATCCACCGGCTTTCTTCCACATAATGCGCGGCCAGCTGGCGGTCAAGGTCCTTCAGTATCTTGCGCTCCCGGACCGAAGGCAGCAGTTTGACCAGGTCTTCCTGTGTCGCTTGGATCTTCAGCAACGTGTCCTGGTGCTCGCGCAGCCAGTCCGGCTTGCCCGTGCGCAGATACTGGGACGTGGCCAAGTCCAGCTCGCGCAGAAGGGCCTTCAGCCTGGGCAGCTTGGTGGCTATGGCAAGGTCGGCATACATCGCCATGGTCATATTGGACTGGCTTTCGCTCCGGACCCAATGGGACGCGCCCGCGCCCAGCGCGAAGACGATGAGGAAAGCGATGACTATGGCGAACTGCGTCCGGATGGAGAGTTCGCGCAAGCGCATCATCGCATGGTCACCTCCTGGGGCTCAGCCCTCCCCGCCCCGGCCTCCGCGACGGAGGCCGGGGCGGGCCGACATGGTTCAGGCTATCTGCACCTTGCGCGGCTTGGACTGCTCCGCCTTGGGCAGTCGGATCTCCAGGACGCCGTTCTTGAAGTTGGCGCTCACCTTGCCGGAGTCCACCTCCGCAGCCAGGTTGAAGGCCCGATAGAACGGCCCGGCCGGCAGTTCCCGGCGCAGCCAGCCCTCCTCATCGCCTGGCGCTTCCTTGACTTGCCCGGTCAGGGTCAGGACGCTGTCCTTGACCTCGAGGTTCACGTCGCTCTTCTCGGCCCCAGGCAGCGCGGCGCAGACGAGGAAGGCATCCTGCGTCTCCCGGATGTTCACGGCCGGGACCCAGCCCAGGCCGCTGTCGGATTGCAGATGCCGGGTCGCCAGCATGGGCCGCCCGCTGAAGAAATCGTCGAACAGCCCGCTGATGGTGTCCCGAAGTCCGACCATGTCCCTGTAGGAGTCCGGCTCCCTGCGCGTCACCTCTTTCTCCATTTTCATCTCCTCCGTTCCCTTGTTCTTATGGCGTCAGCGGCGCTTGACGTTCCTGCGTCCAGCCGGACCGCCTGGGCCCTGCGCCCGATGCTCGATATCGCGCTCCAGCCGGCCTTGTTCGCATTGCAGGGCATCCAGTTCGTCGCAGAGCTTCGCGATTCTGCGGTTGACGCAGACCAGCGCATGGGAGCTGCGCCTGCGACCTGCTTGGCGATCCCCTGCTCTCATGCCCATAGTGTAGAGCCGCGGCCGTGGTTTTGGCAAATAGATAATATCGGACGAGCCGTTTGCTATAATCAAACGAAGCAGGAATTCCGACGGAGGGGCTTCCGTGATCCCGATCAATTACCACCAGCTCTATTACTTCTGGACCATAGCCAAATGCGGCAGCTTCAAGGGCGGCGGCGAGAAGCTCCTGCTGGCCGTCTCGACCTTGAGCCTGCAGATCGCCCAGCTGGAACGCACGCTCAAGATCAAGCTCCTCAACCGGGACCGCAATGGGGCGACCCTCACCCCGGAGGGACGGGCCGTTTACGAATACTGCGAGAGGATGTTCACCGAAGGAGAAGAACTGGCGTCATTGGTCCAAAGGGGCTCGCATACGGTCCCGACCTTCCTGCGCTTGGGAGTGCAGGATGCCATTTCGGCCTGGATCGCCCTGCGGATCATGGATTTCGTCGAGGACCTCGGCGTGGACATCCGGGTCAGCGTATTCGGGGGATTGCAGGCCGAGCTGCAGGAGCGGTTGTGCAAGCATTCCCTGGATATGGTGGTCGCGAATTTCGACTACTCGATATCCCTGGGGTCCGATTTCGCCAGCCGCCTCGTGGCCAAGATCCCGATCAGCTTCGTGGGCACGCCGCAATTCAAGAGGAGGGTCAAGCGATTCCCGGCAGATGTCGGGGCGGTGCCCTTGCTCGTGCGCACCACGGAGAACCCCATCCGGCGAAGCGTGGACGCCTACCTGAGCCGCCACAAGGTGGTGCCTAGAATCGAGGCGGAGATCGAGAATCCCCTGCTCATCCGGCTGCTGGCGCTCCAGGGCCGGGGGGCTGCCGTGGTCGACACGCTGACCGTGAACGAAGACCTGAAATCCCGGCGGCTGGTGAAGCTGCATAAGAATCCGACGGGTCTGGAAGAATATGTATGGCTCCTTTATAATTCCAGGCCCCGCCCCAACCAGAACCTGCAGCGTGCGTTGCTGGGCCTGGCGAGGGATTTTCGGATCAGCCTTTAGGCGCCCCCGATATCCTCCAGATCCGGACCCGGAGGGCGCTCGACTTCTACCGGCGGCGGGAATCCTTGGCGAGCTTGAGGTCGTAAGCGGCGCGCTTCTGCGGGTCGCTGAGCGTCTCGTAGGCCTCCCCGATAGCCTGGAACGCCTTGGTCATGGCCTGGACCAGGGCCTCGTCCTTGGTCCGGGACTTGTCGGGATGATAGGCCGAGGCGGTTCGGCGGTAGGCCGCCTTGATATCCTCCTGCGGCATGCCCATGGTCGCGCCCAGCCTTTCGTAGAAATTGTCCGACAGCGGGTTGGCCGCCGGCGGCCCCTGCAGCGCGGGCCCGCCCCGGT
>JAQUNT010000045.1 GCA_028717525.1 Elusimicrobiota bacterium | reverse complement strand
GGCGCCCGCCTTGGCCGCGGGCAGCCGGCCGCACGTCGCCAGCTTCAGCGCCTATGGGCTGGGGATGGTCGCCATGTTCCTGGCCAGCGCCGCCTTCCACCATCTCGCCGGGCGTCCGCGGCGCCATCTCAAGAACCTGGACTACTGCGCCATCGGCCTGGCCATCGCGGGCACCTTCACCCCGTTCTGCGCCCTGGCCCCGCAAGGCGCCCGGTGCTACGGCGCGCTGGCTTTGGTCTGGGCCCTGGCCGCCGGAGGGGCGGCTCTGCGGCTGTCCAGGCCGGAGCTTCCCAAGCGGGTCTTCGTCGCCTTCTTCCTGGCCGGCGGCTGGGCCGCGGGTGCGGCGGCCTGGCCCGCCCTGCGCCTCATCACCCCGGCCGGCGCCGCGCTCCTGGTGCTGGGCGGCGCCGTCTATTCCGCGGGGACGGTCTTCTTCAACCGCTACGACGGCGAGGTGGAGCCGCCCGGCTTCGGCCAGCACGAGATCTGGCACCTGTGCATCCTCGCGGCCGCCGCCTGCCATTTCCTGGCCATACGCCTCTGCTTGGCTCCGGGCGGGTTCTAGCGCCCTCCGCGGTCCGTCTTCAGGCCTGCACCGAGTTGAGGAAGCGGGCGCTCTCCTCGGGTAAGGTGGTGTTGATGAACATGCCCGAGCCCAGCTCGAAGCCGGCCATCTGGGAGACGCGCACCACCAGGCTCAGGTACCAATGGAAGGACCCCGCATGGCCGCGGTCCTGCGGGACGGATTGGATCAGGAAGTTGAAGTCGGGGTTGTCCAGCCCGACATGGAGCTTCCGCAAGAGGACGCGCATCACCGCGGAGAGGTCGGCGAGCTCCGCGTCGGTGGCCTCGCCGAAGCTGGCCGCGTGGCGCTTGGGCAGGACCCAGATGTGGAAGGGCGAGAGGGCGGCGAAGAGCACGAAAGCGGTGAAGTGCTCCGTGTCCGCGAGGATGCGCGCGCCCTGGCGCAGTTCCTCCTTGCGCATGTCGCAGAACACGCAGGCGCCGTGCTTGCGCAGATACGCCTCGGCCTGGTCCACGCGGTGGCGGAGGTGGGCCGGGACCACCGGCGAGCCGATGAGCTGGGCATGCGGGTGCTCCAGGGACGTCCCGGCTGACGCGCCGTGGTTCTTGAAGACCAGGCTCGTGCACACGGAGGGGTTCTTCCAGGACTCGCGGAACCGCTCGCGATAGACGAAGAAGGCCTCGCGGACCTGTTCCGGCTCCAGCAGGGCCAGGTGCTTGGCGTGAGACGGCGATTCGATGATGACCTCATGCACGCCCTGGCCGGCCCGGCGGAGGTAGGGGCCGGCCTCGCCGGGGTCGAGCCGGGCCTCCGGGGTCAAAGCCGGGAACTTGTTCCTGACCGCCCGCACCCGCCAGGGCTCGCCCAGCGCGTACACGCTGTCTCCGGTCCGGGCTTCGTTGCCGGGGCAGAAGGGGCAGGAATCCAGGCGCTCCGGCAGGGGCGCCCGCGCCGGGCGGTCTTTGTGGAAATCTTCAGGCCGGCGGGCCCGTTCGGTGGCGATGACGACCCATTCCTTGGTGGCCAGGTTCTGTCTGAGCTCGGGCATGCGGCCATGCTAGGATATGCGGGGCCGCGGCCTCAAGGTCTTTCCGGACGGCTGCGGCCGGGACCTTCCCTGCTTCTCTAGCGGCGGGCGCAGCGGAACCCCCAGTTCGAGTTCCGTTGGATGGGGCCGGGCAGGAAGCCGCGGCTGGCCGGCCGACACCGGTAGGCATCGTTGTCCCAGGAGCCGCCGCGCCGTGCGTGCTGCGCGCCGGTTGGCGGGCCTTGAGGATTGCGGCCCGGACTGATCCGGTAGTAGTCCGGGTCGTACCAGTCCGACACCCATTCCCAGACATCCCCCGCCATGTCATAGAGCCCGTATGGGTTCGGCTTCTTCTGTCCCACCGGATGAGGCCAATTCCCGGAATTGGCGTCGTACCAGGCGTGGTCGCCCAGTCCGCGCTCATCGTCTCCGAAGCTGTAGGCGGTGTCCGTCCCGCCGCGAGCGGCCTTCTCCCATTCCGCCTCCGTGGGCAGGCGCTTGCCCGCCCATCGGCAATAGGCCTCGGCGTCGTCCCAGCCCACATTGACCACCGGATGGCCGTCGCCGGTGTGGGGAAACTGCTCGCGCATGGCGCGCCCGGCGGCCCGAGAGAACTCGCGGTATTGCGCCACGGTGACCGGAGTCCGGTCCATGTCGAACGCGTCCAGGTAGACCTTGTGCCGGGGATGCTCGTCAGAGCCCCCGACGCCTTGGGGCGAGCCCATCCAGAACTCGCCGGCGGGGATGCGGGCCATGCTCCCGCGGCCCGACGCACCCGCGGCGGGGCGGGCCGGCGCCGCATCTTCAGGCGCCCCGGCGGCCAGCGCGTCGAGAGCTTCCCTCATCGCGGCCGCGTCCGCGGCCAGGTGCGCCGCGAGCCTCCGGGCCATGACCGGATCGAGCCCGGGCGACTTCCAATAGGCGCCGAGGAATTCGTTCGTCCAGCGCGCTTTGCGCGTCTCAGGGATGCCGCCGTCCGCGAGGAGCGGCTCCAGCTTCTCCCAGTCCGCCCTCCGCGCCGCGATCCGCATCTGACGGGCTTCGTTGACCGCTTGGCCTCGCGTCGCGCGGAGTTCCCACTCGCTGGCCCGCTTCTCGGCCAGGGCCGCGTATTCGGGCGCCGCCCGGGCGAATCGTCGCCAGCGGCGCGCCTTGTCGTCCGGCGTGGCCGGGCTGCGGTCCAGCTCGACGACCGCGCGGTACTCCTCCCGAGCGGCCGCGTCCAGGCCGCTGACTGCGGAGGCATCCCAGGGCTGCGGACTCTCAGCCTCCGGCACGGCCGGAAGGCTGGTCACCTCGAAGGCGGGCTGCTGGTTGAAGAGCGGCGCAGACGCGAGCGCGCCCAGGAGACCGAGGGCCGCGATGACCGGCCCGGCCTTCCTGACCGACCCAGCCGGCTGCGGCGTCGAAATCGTTCCCACCCGCGATATGATAGCTCATCTCGGCCCCGCGCTCGTTCCTCGAATGGTAAGATGAAGGACCTGCGCCATGATGACCCCGTCTGGACGGAACTATGCCGGAAGCAGAGCCTGAAAGACGCCCCCAGACGGCCCCCGCGCCGACCTGCGGCCCCGCTCGGCAAGACGCCTATTCGCCTCTGCCCGCCTTCACGAAGGCCAAGCATCCCGCCGCACCGGGGCTCGCCGCGGCGGCCGTCGCCATCTTCGTGGTCGGCGTCGGTCTTTTCTTCTGGAGACTGCACTCTCCTCCCCGCAGCGCCGACCGCGCTGTTCCCGCGGCCGCGGCGGCCCAGCAGGAGAAGCGGGACACGGTGCTCCACTTCGTGCCGGCCACCGCCGGGATATATGCGCTGCAGATCGACGGCCTGATGCTGGGCCAGATCGCCGCCCAACCCGAGGGACTCTATCTGAGCGTCCCGTTCAAGCACGGCGGCACTTCCTATGTGACGGTCAGCTTGGTCAGCGAGAGCGCGGTCGACCCCTCGCTGCCCATGGGCTGCTCGGGGGAGCTTTGCACCCGCGTGACCGTGCCCGGCGACCGCAAAGTCGAGGAGATGCGTTTTCGACTCGGGAAATTCAACACTGGGCAGGTGTGGACTTTCACCGTTGATTGAGGCGGCTGCCGCTCAGTCCTATCCCGCCTACAACCGATTGCCCGCCTGGGCGTAGAGGCCCTGGAACCCGCCGCGCATCCTGGTGGCATGCAGGGGCGCCGGCGCCAATTGCCGGACTCGATGCGTGAGCCAGAGATCCGCATAGGTCCCCTGGGAGCCGTCCAAGCGCGTGAAGACCGCGTCTTGCTGGACCAGGAGGTCGTTGCCCCGCCCATCGAAGTTCTGCCGTCGCGCTCCGGATCGGTTGGGGAGCGCGATCGCGGCGATCCCGGCGCGGCGCAGAGCCACCGCCGGATGATTGAGTCCGCCGACCTTCATCTTCAGACCATAGGATCTATCCAACTGCGCCAGCGCCTCGCTGTCCAGCCGGCCTGCCGCGAGCGTCTCGGCGTCGAGTACCCCTTCGCGGACGGCCTTGGCCATGAGGGCTTTGAGAGCCTGGAAGCCGTCCGGGAAGCCATCGGCCCGGCCGTCGCCGTCCAGATCGGCCAGGTCGCCGAAAAGCTCCAGGCCGCTTTCGCCGGAGATCCCGTTCTGGTCCGCGTCGAAGACCAGGATGCCGGCCCCCGAGGACACTCCCCGCACGGAGACGAGCTTGTTGTCGCCCCTGATATCGAACTGGGACATGGCCCCTGAGGTCTGGATGCCCTTGCCGCCCAGATCGAAGACCAAGGGGTCGGTCTGACAGTACGCCTTGGTCCCGTCCTTGTACGTCACCTCGTGAGTCAGGTAGCTCCCGCCGTCGGCAGTGACAGTCTGTGCGATGAGCTTCATCTTCACGACGCCGTCGAAATTGATCTTCTTGACGTCCACCAGCGGGAGTTTGTCCACCTTCCTCGTGGCATAGCCGGCCTCGCGTTCCTCATGGGCCCAAAGTTCCTCTTCATGGGTCATGCGGCGCGCAGGCGCTGGCTGGGGCGCGGGCACCGAGACCAGCCGGGAGGGGCCGAACTTCATGCGGACGAATCCGCTCGGTCCCCCGCTGCGCTCCACCCACTGGGACCAATCGTTCGGTCTGAGATGCGGCCGGCGCGGCCTGGCCCAGGACGCGCGGGGCTCGGCCGCCGCGCTCGCGCGGGTCGCGGCGGGCACGGACGGTGCGGCTTTCGCCGCCTCCACTCCGGAGTCGTTCTGCGTCAGGGAGAAGGGGGCCAAGGAGTCCTGCGCCGCTGCGACCAGGCTGAGGCTGTCTTTGGGCTGGGGGGCAGGCGCGAGGTCCGCGCGGACGGCCTCCCTGACCGGGACTCGCGCGGGAGCGGGGGCGAATATGGGGGCCGGGGTCGCGATCGGGGCGGGCGCCGCCGGCGCGGCGGGGCAGCGGCGGCCGGGCTGGAGCAGGAAGACGGGACTGGTCAAGGACAGGGCGACGGCGGCGAGGCCGCCGAGCCCGAGGCCCGAGGCCGGAGCCGCCTTCGGCATCCTCGCGGGCAGAGGCATCGGCATCGGGCGTTCCAGCAAAGACGCGAAGCCTCCGGCGAACTGCAGACCTGTCCCCGTTCCCGTCGTCTCGGTGTTCATGCTTGCCTCGTCCCTCCCAGCATACCCCGGGAACGTTGTCGAGGATATTACCGAAGACTTAAAAATCAGTACGGGAGCCTAAAAAATCGGTAAACGCCGCCCCCGAAGAGCAAGACCCCGCTCCCGAGAGAGCGAGGTCTCCGAAGACAACCGGAAAAGCTTGGGCCGCCCAGGACGATGTTGGGACTTGGTTCGAGGCCAACCATTCTCGAACCTTAGTCATGGTTCCGTGGGGATGATTCTTTGGCGGTGTTGATGGCTGCCGGAATCAGTAACGGCGGTAAGCCGCGCACACTTCCGACCGGACAAAGCCGCTATCCGCGCCGGCCATGTAGGAATCTTGATATTCGGTGGGCAGACCATCACGGGTCGCCTCAATCTTAGCGCACGCCAGCATGAAGCCACGCTGCGCGGCGACCTTATCGCCCAGGCCCTCGGAGGCCTGGCCGAGGCCAGCATACGCCGCGATGGAGTCGCTGATAGTCACCGAATCCTGCGCGGCCTCTTTGAAGTGCTTTTGGCTCGCCGCGAAACGCTTCTTGAGCAGCTCCAGGCGGGCGCGATGCAGCGGCCTTTGAACGGGCGCCATGATCTCGTACGCCCGCGGATCTTGGCGCTCAAGGAACATCTTCCCGACGCTCATTCTCACCGCGTCCTGATGATAAGGTGTCCCACCGCAGAGCGTGAGGGCAGTCTGGAAGGCCCACGCCGCCTTGTCGTCCCTATGCAGACCGAGCAAGGCCTCCCCCTGGTTGGCGTAGGTGCCGCAATCCACACCTTCTGATGGCATGTCTCGGATGGCCTTTTCTAAGTAAGATGCGGCCTTCTCGTACTGGCCTAAGAGCAAGAACAGTTTGCCGAGGTATTGCAGGTAAACATGTTGCGCATGCGCATCATAAGCCCCTTGCAGCAACGGGTCGAGCGTGTTCAGCGCCGCTCGGTAGGCGCCGATATCAATTTGCACGACGGCTAGACGAGAAAGGGCGATGGCGGCGTCCTGTTCGCTGCCGAGTCGCCGGAATATTTCATAGGACTCGCGGCACTCTTTGCCAGCTTTGCGCGTATCGCCGCCAGAGTGACCGTCGACAGTGCATAATTCCATCAAGCTGATGGCCGCTAAATCATCTCTTCCCATTCTCTGGGCTATGGCCAGAGCCCGCTGCGCATAAGGTCGGGCTTCTTTGAAGCGGTAGTCGGACGATAGACAAGCAGCCAGTCTGTTTGCAAAGGTCGCCTGGTATTGGAGGTCTGACGTCAACTCAGCCCGGCGCAATCCTCTCTTGAAAACAGCGATCGCTGCCTTTTGATCCCGGCCATACAAGTCTTCGCCCTGGTCTAACAACCGGCCCAAGTCTGATTTGCCGCCTTGCGCACTGACTATGGTGCTGATGCCTATCAGTAGGCCTGCCAGCAGCACAACGCGCGTCGGAAAATACATGGCCAAGTATATCATTCCCGCGCGAACTGCCAGCCCATGCAAAAAGCGCCAGAATTATCTTCTGGCGCTCCTAAAATGGTGGGCCATCCAGGATGATGTTGGAACTGGACTGTTGGCCCGGCATCGCGTGGGCTTTTTTCTGACATCACTTAAGACGAAGACCTCGCTCAGGTGAGCGAGGTCTTGCGCTGCAGCCGGAAAACTCGGTCAGTATCGGGGAGTCCTGGCCTCGACACAGGTCATCTCGCCGTTCTGGTTCGGCACTGCGTTTTTGGAGCAGCATTCCTCCGGTATGCGGACGTCGTCGCCGACTTTGGCGCAGGCCGGGTAGACCGGGGGGACGCATGTCATTTCTCCGTTCTGGTTCGGCGCGGCGTTCCGGGAGCAGCACTCCTCGGGTATGCGCACGTCGTCGCCGACTTCGGCGCAGGCCGGCGTATAGGCTTCGACGCAGGTCATCTCTCCGTTCCGGTTGGGTTCGGCTTTGCCGGAGCAGCATTCTCCGGGGATGCGGACATCGTCGCCGACTTTGGCGCAAGCCGGGTAGACCGGGGCGATGCAGGTCATCTCGCCGTTCCGGTTGGGCGCGGCGTTCTTGGAGCAGCACTCCTCGGGTATGCGCACGTCGTCGCCGACAGCGGCGCAGGTGGGTATAAATGCCGCTACGCAGGTCATCTCTCCGTTCCGGTTGGGTTCGGCTTTGCCGGAGCAGCACTCCCCGGGTATGCGTACGTCTTCACCGACGGCGGCGCAGGAGGGGGATGCGGAGGGGACCGGGGAGGCCTTGACTGCCGGCATAGAGCCGGCGTCGGAAGAAACGGCGTCCATTATGTCTTTGGCTCTGATCTCGCTGAGTTCCGCGGCGAAAGCCGCTGCGGGAAAGATCAGGGCCAGCATCAACAGGGCTGGCTTGGTCATCATGTCCTCCGGTGGCGGGCGTAAGGCCACTACTACAGCCTAGGTGGTTCCTTGAGGGGCTGCGAGGACCTAAAGTCCCTTTGTTCCATAGGATAAAAGGCCGGCCTCAAAACGAAGAGCCCCGCTCCTTTCGAGGCGAGGCTCCGTCGAGAGTGGTGGGCAGTATAGGATTTGAACCTATGACCCCTGTCGTGTGAGGACGAACCAGAGGGAGGACGGATTTTCGACGGCAAGCCCGTTGCCGGTCAGGTTCTCGACGAGAAAGCGCTTTGCGCGGGGCTGCATGGGCTTGCAACCGTTGCCGCCCGTTTTCACTCCGACTTGGCACAAATTTGGCACAAATTGCGGTCCCGAAAATCGGGGTCTTTGACTGGGCGGCGCGTCTAGGTCAAGGAGCTTGGCGGCACAGCGATTATACCACGGCCAGGGGGCGGAATCAGTCTGGGTCGCCGAAGTGCTTCCTGAAGGCGGCCTCGGCCTTGCGCTGGCCGTCATCAGTCAGGTCTACTGACTTGCGTCGACCCCTGGGGTTGGAGATGAGGCCAGCCTTGTAGAGGCGGTCGCTGGCGTCCCAGGGGAGTCCTTTCCAGGCGGCGCCAGTGCTGCGCTGGTTGTGCCAAAGGATTGCCAGGACGATGTCGTCGAACTTCGCTGTGTCCATGTGGGGTCGCCCGGGACATGCGGCCGCGGTCAGGGCTCTTTCTCTGGCTCGATGATGGCGCGGACGTCCTGGGGGAGCTCTGCCTTGGGGCCGGGGAGCTTGGTCAGGAAGCGGGGGTGGATCCTCCAGTAGGTATCCTTGGTCCTGATGCTGAGGGTCTTCTGGTTGACCCGGACGACGACGCCTTCGACCTGCCGGCCTTCGCTGGGGAAGCTGACGCGGTCGCCGACCTCGAAGCGGTCAAGGTGGGCCCGGGTCTTGAGGCCCTGGAGATACTCGATGCGGCGCACGATGCGTCTGTTGAGATCGAGGAGTTGTTCGAGCGAAAGGTCGTCGATGTCCATTGGTCGTATTATAGCGCTATCTGGAACAGTTATTCGTTGACGGCTGTCGCGGAGTCCACTTTTACGGAATAGCCTGATCTCTCCGCGGCCTTTTCAAGCTCGCGCAGGACTGCTGTGGATTCAGGATCGTCAGCGAGATGCTTCACAACGAAGCCTGTCCCTTTCGGGAAGTGCGATATCCTGTTCTTCAGGGCTTCGGCGTCGTGGACCGGCTCGTGATTGAGGAAGAACAAGTCGATCTTGCCGTTGATCTCCAGCTCGATAGGCGACTTCCAGTGGTGCCGGGCGATGATCCCCCTATTTGTCTCAGCGAGAGTGAGGCCTTCGATCTCCGTGACCTCCTCATCGCTCAAAACCCAATTCGGGGAGTCGCCCAATGCCCCGATCAACGACTGTTCGAAGCCGAATGCGGGATAATTCCCAGGAGTGACATCCTTCCGGCCTGCTCCATCAGCATGGAGCCTGCGCAGACGCTGGAGAAGCGCCTTATGAGCATTCTCGCTGCCGTGCTCTGACAGGAGCTTGGCCGCTTCACTCGCGCGATAGAGGTTGTCGTCATCGAGCCGGGCGATTATGATCGGCTCTATCTTCGGCCAGAGCTTCAGGTCCTCAATGGTCCGCATGGATAACTTCCAGGCGGCCGGAGAGTACTTCTGTGATTTCTCTTCGAATGCGGCGATACCGAACCCCCTGTCGTACTTGAGGAAATAAGCGATGAGGCCATCATAGAAGTCGCAATCCGGCCATGGCTTGATGGTCTCATAAGCCGCGCGCACCTGAGGAAGTATCGCCATGGTCGCGTAGCGGCCGATATTCTGCGCGTCCCTATCTTCAAAATGGAACTGCGCGACGCCGATGCGGGCTCCCAGGGCCGCATCTATCTCAGGGAGAGTCTTGTCGGGCAGCAGATGCTGCGAGAAGCCTCCCCGCCAGTTGCCCCGCGGATTGATCATGTCGCCGATGATATAGCGGCGACCCGCCACCGGATCGATCTTATAGAGGACACGAAGGAGCTCGGACCGCAAGAGGGTATCAATCTGATTTGAAAGGTCATTCCTCTGGCCGTCCAGGACCTTCATGATCGCGGTCCCCATGGCCGGGTTGACGAAGCGCTCCCCGAAGATGCTCAGGATCCTCTCCTGCTCCTCGATGGGCCATGCCAGGAAGGCTGCGGCCACATCCGAATCCTTAACGAGCTTGAAAGCGGGAGTCTCGTCGGAGCCGGGATTCCAGGGCACATAGAAAAGAGTCTTGACGGTCTCCCATCTCGCCTTGCCGCGCTTGAGCGGTACGAGCTTAGCGGCCCGCTTGTAGGCGGCGGTCATTGCCGCACCCTGCTGTGCCTGGGCCTTCTCCCAGGCAGCGGTCAAGGCCTTTCTTTCATCGGGGGTAAGCTTTTCCGGATGCTGCGGAATCTCAGGCC
>JAQUNT010000044.1:6818-10007 GCA_028717525.1 Elusimicrobiota bacterium | reverse complement strand
TGTTCAAGGTGAAGCCCAGGAAGTAGATGACCAGGAACGTGCCCAGGATGGAGGTGGGGATGGCCAGCAGGATGTTGACCGTGGAGGTCCAGGAGCCCAGGAAGGCCCAGCACACGAACGAGGTCAGCAGGGCCGAGAGGATGAGGTTGAAGTTCAGCTCGTGCACCGCGTCCTTGATGAAGCGCGTGGAGTCGAAATTGACGTTGAGCTGCATGCCCTGGGGCAGGAACTTGCGCTCCTCCTGGAGCCGGGCGAGCACGCGCGCGCCCACCGCCACCGCGTTGGAGCCGCGCTGCTTGCGGATGCCCATGCCCACGGCGCGCTCACCCTGGGCGCGGGCGATGCGCCGCACGTCCTCCAGGCCGTCCTCGATGCGCGCCACCTCCTTGAGGGGGATGGGGATGTTGATGCGCGCGCCCCCGCGCTGGGTGATGAGGAGCCGGCCGAAGGCGGCGGGGTCCGAGATCTCGCCCAAGGTGCGGACCGTGAACTCCTTGGCCGCGGTCTCGATCTGCCCGGCCGGGACCTCGGCGTGCTCGCGGCCGATGGCGGCCATCACGTCCTCGGCCGTGATCTGCCGGCGCGCCATGGCGTCGGCGTCCAGCCAGACCCTGAGGTTGCGCGCCAGCAGGCCGCCCAGGTCCACCTCGCCCACCCCGGAGATGGTCTGGAAGCGGGCCTTGAGATGGTTCTCCGCGTAGAGCATCATCTCCTTGAGGGGCCGGTCGCCGGAGAGCGAGAGCCAGAGGATGGGCTGGTCCTCGGGGTTGGTCTTGGAGACCACGGGCGGGTCGATGTCGCGGGGCAGGTGGCGCGTGGCCTGGGCGACCTTGGTCTGGATCTCCTGCAGGGCCACGTCGATGTCGCGGTCCAGCTCGAACTCCGCGGAGATGCGGGCCGTGCCGCGGCGGGAGGAGCTGGTGATCTCCTTGACCCCCTGCACGCTGGTGATGGAGTCCTCGATGACGTCGACCACCTCGGTCTCCATGATCTCGGGCGCGGCGCCCTCCCAGGTCACGGAGACCGTGACCACGGGCAGGTCCACGTCCGGCATGGAGCTGACCCCCATGCGCGAGAAGCCGAGCCAGCCGAAGATCATCAGCCCGGCCATGAGCATCCAGGCGAAGACCGGGTTCTTGATGGAGATGTCGGAGAGGGTCAAGGGAGCTCCTCGGTGGCCACCTTGAGCTGCAGCAGGGCCAGCTTCATCTGCACCACGCTGGCGTCGAACGTGGTCTTGGCGCTGACCAGGGCGTTGAGGGCCGCGAGCACGTCGAGGTTGGTGACCAGGCCGGCGCGGTATTCCTTGGTCTCCAGGCGGTAGGACTCGTCGGCCTTGCGGTAGGCCTTCTCGTTGGCCGCGGCGTTGGCCAAGGCGGCGCGCAAGGTCACGTAGGCGGTGTGGATCTCGGAGCGGGCCTGGCGCAGGCCCAGCTCGAAGGCGTAGCGGGCCTGGCTGACCTGGGAGTCGGCCTGGCGCACCGCGGCCAGCTGGCCGCCGCCCGCGAACAGGGGCAGGCTGGCCGCGACCCCGGCGTCCCACTTGATGGGGTCCAAAGCTCTCTGGCGCTTGAGGTAATAGTTGCCCAGGAAGCTGACCGAGGGCGCCCAGGCGCCCTTGGCGATGCGCACCTGGTCCTCCTGCGCGTCCACCAGCTTGCGCAGGGCCAGCACGTCGGAGCGGTCATAGGCCCGGCCCAGCATGGCCTCCTCCGGGTCCAAGGTGCGCAGGCGCTCCAGGCGGTCGAGGAGCTTGGCGCGGGCGAGCTCCTTGCCGGTCAAGAACGAGAGCAGCTCCCGCGCGGCCTCGATCTGGCCGCGCTGGGACTCGGCCTGGGCCTCCAGGGCGGCCTGCTGCGACTCCACCAGCACCACCTCGCTGTGGCGCGAGCGGCCCAAAGCCTCGAAGCGCCGCAGCTCCGCGATCCGGTTCATGATCAGGGCGATGGCCGAGCGCGAGTTGGCCAGCCCCGTTTCCAGGGCCACCACCAGGTAGAAGGCGGCGCTCACGTTCTGGTAGAGCAGGCCGCGGGCCCGGCGCAGCTGCAGCTCGGCCGCCTGGCCCTGGTGCTTGGCCGCGGCCATGGCCGCGTACTCGCGCAGGCCGGAGAAGAGCAGCTGGGACACGGCGAAGTTGACCTGCGGCTGGCTGGGGGCCGCGGAGGTGGCGTTGGAGCCGGAGGCGCTGTCGAGCCACTTGTCCGAGGCGTTGAAGCTGAGGGCGGGCAGAGCGCCGGACAAGGCGATGCGGAACTGCTGCTCCAGCTGGCGGATCTGCTCCTCCTGCATGCGCAGGCTCTCGCTCTGCTCCCGGGCCCAGGTATAGCACTGCGCCAGGTCCGCCTCCGCCGGGGGCGGCGTCTCCCAGTCCTGCGCCCGCGCCGGGGCCAGGGCGCAGGCCGCGGCCAGCACGACAAGGAGAAATCGTTCCATGGTCCGCTTCATCAGTCTCGCATTATATCTTTTCCCAATATGGCACAATCGGAGGATGACGGTCCTGGGATTCTCCGCGGTGGTCCTCCTGGTTTCCTTGGCCGCGGGCTTCTTCGGCGCGCTGACCGGCCTGGGCGGGGGCGTGATCGTCGTGCCCCTGCTCACCTTGGGCTTCGGCATCGACATCCGCTACGCCATCGGGGCCTCCTTGGTGTCCATCATCGCGACCAGCTCGGGCGCGGCCGCGGCCTATGTGCGCGAAGGCTACACCAACATCCGCGTGGGCATGTTCCTGGAGTTGGCCACCACGCTGGGCGCGATCGGGGGGGCTTTGCTGGCCGCGCGGGTCTCCCAGGGGGCCCTGGCCGCGACCTTCGGCGTCTTGCTCCTGGTCTCGGCCTGGCTGAACCTGCGGCCCCGGCCGGAGCACCTCGACGCGGCGCGCAGCGACCGGACCGCGGCCTGGCTGCGTCTGGCCGGCGCCTACCCCGCGGGCGGGCCCGCCGGGCCGCCGCAGGCCTACGGCGTGCGGCACGTGCCGGCGGGCTTCGCCTTGATGGGCCTGGCCGGGGCCCTCAGCGGCCTGCTGGGCATAGGCTCCGGCGCGTTCAAGGTGCTGGCCATGGACCAGGTGATGCGCCTGCCCTTCAAGGTCTCCACGACCACGAGCAACTTCATGATCGGCGTGACCGCGGCGGCCAGCGCGGGGGTCTACCTCAGCCGCGGCTACATAGACCCGGGCATCGCCATGCCCGG
>JAQUNT010000044.1:0-6808 GCA_028717525.1 Elusimicrobiota bacterium | reverse complement strand
GCCCGTGAGGCTGGGGGCTTTGGCCGGCTCCCGGCTGGGCGCCAAGGTCCTGGTGCGGGCCGGCGTGCGCGTGCTGCGCCGGGTCTTCAGCGCGGTCATCGCGGTGCTGGCCGCGCAGATGATCCTCAAGGGGCTGGGAGGCGGCCTGTGAGCAAGGGCGGCAAGGCCTGGACCGACCGGCCGCTGGAGAACGCGGTGGGGCGCATCCTGCGCGTGGGCGTGAGCGCGGCCGCCGCGGTGGTGGCTTTGGGCGGACTCATCTACCTGGCGCGCCACGGAGCGCAGCCCGCCTCCGCCGGCCTCTTCCAGGGCGAGCCGGATGAGCTGCGCACCGTCTCCGGCATACTCCGCTCGGCGCTGTCTCTGCGCGGCCAGGGCATCATCCAGCTGGGGCTGCTGCTCCTGGTGGCCACGCCCGTGGCCCGGGTGGCCTTCGCCATGCTGGGCTTCGCCCGGGAGCGCGACCGTTTCTACTCGGCCGTGGCCGCCCTGGTCCTGGCCTTGCTTTTGTGCAGCCTGTTCGGATTGGTCCCCTCAGGTTGACGTTCCCGGCGCAAGGTGAAGCGCACGATCTCGGCCCTGGTGAAGAGCCGCATGGGCGGGCCCCACTGCCCGGTGCCCGAGGTGACGTAGAGGCTGGAGGCTCCGTTCCGGTAGAGCCCGTGGAACCGGGGATAGAACAGGCGCACGATGAAGCCGAAGGGGAAGATCTGGCCCTGGTGGGTGTGCCCGGAGAGCATCAGCCCCGCCCCGGCCCGGGCCGCGGCGTCGAAGAGCAGGGGCTGGTGGGAGAGCAGCAAGGAGGGCTTGGCGGGGTCGAGCTTGGCGAGCAAGGACGCCAGCTCGCTTGCCGAGATCCCGGCCGTGCGGATGTCGTCCACGGCCGCGACCTGCAGGCCGCCGGGCAGCTCGACCACCTCGTTGCGCAGCAGGCGCGCGCCCATGCTCCGGAAGGCTTTGGCCGAGGTCTCGATCCCGTGATAGAACTCGTGGTTGCCCAGCACCGCGAAGACGCCCAGGCGGGCCCGCAGGCCCGAGCCGATGGCTGCGAAGCCCGCTTCGTCGTTGAGGCCCGCGTCCAGGATGTCGCCGGTCAGGACCACCAGGTCGGGGTCGAGGGCCGAGACCTGGCTCACGATGCGGGCGAACTTGCCCAAAGGCACGGTCACGCCCAGGTGCAGGTCCGAGAGCTGGACCACGGTCGAGCCGTCGAGCTCGCCGGGCAGGTTGGGCAGCCGCACCTCGACTTCGCGCAAGCGCGGCATGCGGCCCGCGTCGTAGAGCGACCAGACGCCGCCGGCCGCGACCGCGATCAAGACCGCGCCGCTCACCCAGGGGCGCCAAGCCTCGGAGGCTTCGCGCAGGCGCGCCGCCAGCAGGACCAGGTCCCCGCAGGCCGCGCTGGCCAGCCAGATGAGGACCCAGCCGAGCCAGATGAATGAGAGATAGGCGAAGGCCGCGGTCCAGGCGCCCCGGAAATGGCGCAGGCAGTACATGGAGAAGGGGAAGCTCAAGGCCAGGATCAGTACCGTGATGCGCGCCGCCTGCGGGGAGAGCGGCAGGGACGGGAAGCTGCGCAGCAGCCAGAAGGCCACGTAGTACTGCATCCCCAGGTAGATGAGGATGACCACGGCGATGAAGCCGAACATGGCCAGCATCAGAGCAGTCCTTGCGCCGCGTCGGCCGCTTCGGCCCCGGAGAGGTCCTCCAAGGAAGCGGTCCTGAGCAGGCGCACCGGGCCTTGGCCCCAAGGCCGGTGGCGCTCCACCTCGGAATGCGGGCCCGCGAGGCTGAGCACCGGCACGCCCAGGCCGGCCGCGATGTGCCCCGGCCCGGAGTCCGTGCCGATGAAGAGCCGGGCCAGGCTCAGCACGGCCTTCATGTTGGCGATGGACTGGTCAAAGGGCAGCCAGACGTTGTCGCGCGTAAGGGCGGCGGCTCCGCGGTCCACCAGGGCCTCGTCCGCCGGGCCGATGAAGAGGACGAAGCGGAGCTTCGGGTCCCGGGAGGAGAGCTCCTCGATGAGCGCGCAGCAGTTGGGCAGGGGCCAGCGCCGCAACGGGTTGCCGGAGAAGGGATGCAGGACCACCACGGGCGCTCCGGCCAGGCGCGCGCGCGCCGGATCGCGCAGGCGGGCCTCCTGGTCCGAGAGCCCGAGCCTGGGGGCGCAGGCCTTGCGGTCGAGCTTCACTTCGAGATGGCGCTCCACCAAGGTCAGATGGTCGTCGATGGTGTGCGGGCCGTGCTCGGACCAGGGCACGGCCGTGGTCAGAAACGGCCCGCTCTTGCGCACGGCGTAGCCGACGCGCTCTGGGGCCCCGCAGAGCCGGGCGCACAGAGCGCGGCGCCATTCCGTGCCCAGGACGAAGGCCGCGTCGTATCTCCGCCGGCGGACCCCGTGCAGCGCGGCAAGGAATCCGCCGAGACTTCCTCTTTCCGCTCCTGGCGCCGCGTCCCAGAACGGGTCGCTGGCGTGCAGGAAGTCGAGGTCGGGCGCCCCGGCCAAGGCGCGCGCGGAATAAGCCTTGGTCCAGAGCCCGACCTCGGCCGACGGGTCGTGCGCCTTGAGCGCGCGGGCCGCGGCCGTGGCCATGACCGCGTCGCCGAGATTGTCCAGGGCCAGGATGAGGAATCTCATGGGCAGGGGCTGGTATTATCGCTTATTTTCCGCGCCGCCCGAATCTGCTAGACTAGCACGCGCTAGGGGGTTTCCATGAAAGAACAGATTCTGCGGAAGATCGAGAGCTACCGGGACTACGCCGTGGAGTTGCAGAGGGGCCTGACCGCGATTCCGGCCATCGCGCCCTGCAGCGGCGGCGAGGGCGAGCACGACAAGGCCAAGTGGCTCGACGAGGAGCTGCGCAAGCTCAAGTTCGACGAGATCACCTGGTACAACGCGCCGGACCCTAAGGCCAAGATGAGCATCCGGCCCAACATCGTGGCGCGCTGGAAGGGCCAGAGCTCGAAGAAGACCCTCTGGATCATGTCGCACACGGACGTGGTGCCCCCGGGCGAGCGCAAGCTCTGGAAGACCGACCCCTACACTCTGCACGTCGAGGACGGCAAGCTCTACGGCCGCGGCGTGGAGGACAACCAGCAGGCCCTGGTGGCCAGCCTGCTCGTGGCCAAGGCCATGATGGACTGCGGCTATCGGCCGCCCGTGGACCTCGCCCTGCTCTTCGCGGCCGACGAGGAGACCGGCTCCGACTTCGGCGCCATCTGGCTGGCCAAGGAGCACCCCGAGGTCTTCGGCAAGGAGGACATGTTCCTGGTCCCGGACGGCGGCGAGTCCGACGGCTCCATGGTGGAGGTGGCGGAGAAGTCCCTCTGGTGGCTCAAGATCACCACCCGGGGCAAGCAGTGCCACGCCTCCATGCCCGACCAGGGCCGCAACGCCTTCAAGGCCGCCTGCGACCTGGCCATCCGCATGCAGAGCCTCTATAAGAAGTTCGACAAGAAGGACAAGCTCTACTGCCCGCCCATGAGCACCTTCGAGCCGACCAAGAAGGAGAACAACGTCCCCAACATCAACACCCTGCCGGGCGAGGACGTGTTCTACTACGACTGCCGGGTCCTGCCCCAGTACAAGCTCAAGGAAGTGGAGGCGGAGATCAAGACGCTGGCCAAGGGCGTGGAGAAGCAGTACGGGGTCAAGATCAGCTTCGAGAACATGCAGCGCTCCGAGGCCGCGCCGCCCACCTCCCCGGACGCCGAGGTGGTCACGCTCATCAGCGAGGCCATCAAGGAGGTCCACGGGGTCAAGGCCAAGACCATGGGCATCGGCGGCGGCACCGTGGCCGCGGTGTTCCGCAAGCTGGGCCTGCCCGCCGTGGTCTCGGCCAAGCTCGACGAGACCGCGCACCAGCCCAACGAGTACTGCATCCTGGACAACCTCATCGGCGACGCCAAGGTCTGCGCCCTGACCGCGCTCAAGATCAAGGCTTAGCGTCTTTCGTTTTGGGGACCCAGGGACAGTCGATGGTCTCCGGGACCCTGAGCTCGATGCCCTTGCCGCGCGCGTAGTCTTCCAGCTCCTTGAGGTGGATCTTCAGCGCGTAGTAGCGGGCCTTCTCCCGGCTCAAGGGCACGGACCACTGCGGGCCCAGGACCTGGGCCCGGTGTTCCGCGTACACGAACTCCTCCACGGTGCCGGCCCGCAGGCCGGCCGCGATCCAGCAGCGCTCCAGTTGGCGGAAGGCCCGGGCGATGGCCATCAAGCGCACATATCGCTCCAGGGGCATGTCCGCGGCCCGGTCCGCCTCGAGCTTGGCGACGACCTTGTCGAGCCGCTCCTCGGTCCTGTTCTCCATCGCGTCGACGCCCGCCAGCAGCCAATCGAAGCGCTTCGGCGCCTCCTGGCGCAGCTCCGCGTGCTGGCGCCAGTACTGGTTCAGGACCGGGCGGTACTTGGCGACCAGGCCCCGGTTGAGCTCCCAGCACGACTTCGCCTCGGCCTCGACTCGACCGATGCTCCGGAGCTCGTCGGCCGCGGAAGGCGCGGCCCGGCGCGCGGCCTGGGCGCGCTCGAAACGCGCATGAACGGTCAGGGCCAGCTTGGCCGCGAGCCCGGCGAGCGCGGCCGCCGCAAGGTATTTCCACTTGCCCACGGCTTTCATCATAGCACAGGCGGCAGGGAGGCGCTTTGTTATAATCATGCTGTGGAGAAAGCGCGCGAGATCATCTTGGCGAAATCGGCCGGGTTCTGCCCGGGCGTGAAGAAGGCTTTGGAGCGGGTGCGCAAGCTGGCCGAAGGCGGCCAGGGCCCGGTCTTCACCTTGGGGCCTTTGGTGCACAACGGCCAAGTGCTGTCCGGCCTGGAGGCCGAAGGTATCCGCGCCGTGGAGAGCCTCGACGAGCTCAAGGGCAAGTCCGGCGTCCTGGTCCTGCGCGCTCACGGCGTGACGCCCGAAGTCGAAACCCAAGCGCGCGGGCTCGGTCTGTCCGTGGTGGACGCCACCTGCCCTTTGGTCAAGAAGGCCCAGAACGCGGTGAGCCGGTACGCGGCGCAGGGCTATGACACGGTCATCGTAGGCGACGCGGGCCATGCCGAGGTCATAGGACTGGTGGGCTACGCCAAGGAGCGCGTCTTCGTGGTCTCCGGCCCCGAGGAGGCCGAGAAGCTCCCGGATTTCGACAAGGTCAGCGTGGTGGCGCAGACCACGCAGGAAGAGGATGTCTTTCGCAAGACGGTAGAGGTCATCAAGAGCAGATCCAAGAACGTCGTCGTCTCCGACACCATCTGCAAGCCCAGCCGCGACCGTCAGCGCGAGACCGTGGAGCTCTGCCGCTCCGCGGACCTCATGGTGGTGGTGGGCTCCAAGAAGTCCGCCAACACCGCGCGCTTGGCCGCGATCTGCCGCAGGCTCTGCCCCCAGACCCTGTTCGCCGAGTCCGCCGCCGACCTCGACGCGGCTTTGGTCGAGTCCGCGCGCCGCGTCGGCGTGACCGCCGGCGCCTCGGCCCCGGATTCATTGATCCGGGAGATCGTCTCGGCGCTGCGCCGCCTGGGCTGAAGTGGCCTCCCAGCTCCGCCGTCTGCGCCTCTCCGTCTTCGGCGCGGTGCAGGGCGTGGGCTTCCGGCCCTTCGTGTTCCGCCTGGCCATGGAGCTGGGCCTCAAAGGTTGGGTGCTCAACGGCCCCCTGGGCGTGGTCATCGAAGTGGACGGTGAGCAGTCCTGGCTGGAGCGCTTCTCGCGGCGCGTCGCGGCCGAGAAGCCCCCGGCCGCGGTGATAGCGGCCGTCGAGTCGGTCTGGCTCGAACCGGCGGGATTTTCGGACTTCCAGATCAAGAAGAGCGAAGGCGCGGCCGCGCCTTCGGCCTGGGTCCTGCCCGATCTGGCGGCCTGCCCGGACTGCCTGGCCGAGCTGTCCTCGGCCCGGGAGCGCCGCTTCGGCTACGCGTTCACCAACTGCACCGCCTGCGGGCCGCGCTTCACCATCATCACCGGCATCCCTTACGACCGGCCCAACACCACGATGGCCGGCTTTCCGATGTGCCCGGCCTGCCGCGCCGAATACGAGGACCCCGCGGACCGCCGCTTCCACGCCCAGCCCATAGCCTGTCCGGCTTGCGGGCCCCGGCTCTGGCTCGAGGAGGGGGAGAAGAGGACCGGCGGGGCCGCGGCCCTGCCTTGGGCCGCCGAGCTGCTCCGGCAGGGCAAGGTCGTTGCCTTGAAGGGGATCGGCGGCTTCCTGCTCCTCTGCGACGCGCGCAGCGCCGAGGCGGTCAAGCTGCTGCGGGAGCGCAAGCGCCGCAGCGAGAAGCCTTTCGCGGTGATGTTCCCGGACCTGGACAGCGTCCGGCAAGCCTGCGCGGTCTCGGAGCTGGAGTCGCAGTGGCTGGAGAGCGCGGCCGCGCCCATCGTGCTCCTGCGCCGCCTGCGCGAGCGCCCCCTGGTCTGCGCGGAGGTCGCGCCGGGAAACCCCTGGCTGGGCGCGCTGCTGCCTTACGCGCCTTTGCACCATCTGCTCATGAAGGAGCTGGGCTTCCCGGTGGTGGCCACGAGCGGCAACCTGAGCGAAGAGCCCATAGCCAAGGACAACGACGAGGCCAAGTCGCGCCTGCGGGGACTGGCCGACGCTTTCCTGATGAACGACCGGCCCATAGCCCGGCACGCGGACGACTCCATCGTGCGCCTGGCGCGCGGCCGCCAGCTGGTGCTGCGCCGGGCCCGGGGCCTGGCCCCGCTGCCCCTGCGCACCGGGCGGGAGCTCCGTCCGGTGCTCGCTTTGGGCGCGCACCTCAAGAACGCCGTGGCCGTGGGCTGGAACCGGCAGATCGTGGTCAGCCAGCACTTGGGCGACCTGG
>JAQUNT010000043.1 GCA_028717525.1 Elusimicrobiota bacterium | reverse complement strand
GTAGACCGAGGCGTTGTAGAGGACGTCCGTGAGCCGGCCGTCTTGGTGCCGGATGGTCAGGGGGTAGTCGGTCACGGAGCCCCGCGCGAAGACCTGCTGATAGCCTGCCCGCGCCTTCTCCGGCTCGGTGAAGAAGTCCGAGAACTCCGTGCCGATGAGATCCTTGCGGGCGACTCCGGTGACCTTGATGGTCGCCTCGTTCGCGTCCGTGATCCGGCCCTCGGGGCTGATGGTGACGAGGGGGTCCAGGGATGACTCGATGAGGCTTCTGGCGTAGCGGAACGCCCGTCGGGATTGCTCCTCGCTTTCTTTGCGCGCGCTGATGTCCGTGAAGGCGATGATGTAGCCCTGCGCCTGTCCTTCCTTCCCCTTGAGGGCCGAAACGCCGAGAAGAGCCGGGACTAGGCGCGCCGTGCGGCTGCGCAAGTCCGATTCGAGCTCCTGGCCGGAGCCTGTGGCCGCCAGCCCGGACAGCCCGCCGCGCGCGGCAAGCCAGCCTTTGTCCGCGAACGCGTCGCCGACCGGCTGGCCCAGCCAATCCTGCGCGGCTCCGCCCAGGAGCCTCAGGGCCGCGGGATTGATCCGGAGGATCCTCCCATCCAGATCGGCCAGCAGCAGGCCATCGAGCATGTTGTGGAGGATGCCATCCAAAGTGTTCCTGGAGACCGTGGTCTGCGCCAGATTCGTGCTCATGCGGTTGAAATTGAGCGCCAGCTCTCCCACCTCGTCGGAGGTCAGCACGGGGACCGTCTCGCCCAGGCCGCCGGCGCCGACCCGGTTCGCCGCCGCGGCCAGCAGCCGCACCGGCCGGAGCACCTTGGCCATGAGCCAGAGCACCACCCCCAGGACCAGGACATTGACCGCGACGACCGCCGCGAAGATCCTCCGGGATATCATGGCCGAGGTGTCCAGGGCGGACTGCAGCGGCGCGCCCAGACGCAGCGTGCCCAGGAGGATGGGAGCGGGCGCCTTTCCGCCCGACACCACGAATTCCTCGCCGGACTTGGCGCGCGAGGCGAAGATCGGCTGGGCGACCTCCAATACGGGCCGGCCGCGCCAGGAAAGCCGGCGGATGAGGGGAACTCCGGGGCGCCCGGACGCCCAGGCCGGAGCGTCCGGGAGGGACTGCCCCTTTCTGGCGACATCGCTGTGAGCCAGCACGCGTCCCGTCGGCTCCAGGACCATCGCGTAGACGGCCCCGGCGCGCACCGCTTCCAGCAGATGCGGCAGGATCAGGCCTTCCCGGCCCGCCGCCGTCCCGGCGACCAACTCCGGAGACTGCGCCAGGGTCCTCGCCTGCAGTTGGCTCTTCCCGGCGACTTCCAGGACCAGGGCGGCCCCCACGATGTTCCTGGAGAAGAAAGCCACCAAGGTCATGGAGGCCGCAACGGTGGGGAGCACGATGAGCAGAAGCTTGCCGCGGAGTCTCATGGCAGTAGCCGGTCGGCACCCTTGAGCGCTTCGGCCGGGATGCGCAGCCCGACTTTGGAGGCGGCGGCTTCATTGATCCCGACCTGGATCCGATCCGGGAAGACGTCAGGCCCGACCGCCTCCTTGGAGAGGATCTTGAGCGCGGTCTGGGCCGCGGCATGTCCGATGTCATGGAAGCTGAACCCGACGGAGGCGGCCGCGCCCCGCTCCAGCAGATCCGCGGAGGCGGTGTAGAATGGGATCCCATTGGCCCAGGAGAACTCCTTGAGCAAGTCGAGATTGTCTTCATTGAGAAGCCGGGGGTCCAGAGGCAACCATATGGCGTCCGCCTTCGCGCGCATGCGCCGGAGAGCCTCGGGCAGGTCGTCTGGCCCGGAGAGCCTCTCGGAAACGATCCTCAAGTCCGAGGGCTCCGCCGCCTCCCTAAGGCCGTCGGCGATGCTCGCGTAGTCCTCGGAGACCCAGAGCATGACCAGCGTCTTCATGCCGGGCTGGATCTCGCGGAGCCGGCGCAGGAGGTCGCGCGGGTGGGGATGCATGCGCACCTTGACGCGCAATCCTCCGTTGCGCACGGGCCCGATCCTCGTGCCCGGGGCCATGCAGTACACCAAGCCTACGGCATCCGGATAGCGCGCCAGGGCCGCTTTGCCCCCGAAAGCGACGACCACGCGCGCGTCCGGAGGCAGGCGCAGTCCGGAGCCGGCTTTCAGCTGGGCGACGGGCCGGCCGAAGCCCGCCTGGAAGCCTTGCACGGCCTCCTGGTACGGCCTCAGTTCCGAGCCGGTCACGACCGCCGCTTCCTGGGCCAGAACCACGGCCGGCAGTGAGCCCCCCAGCAAAGTCGCCATCAAGGCTAGCGTTCTCATTTGTGCACAGGCTAGAACCGGTAGCTCAAGGTCGCGCTCAAGCGGCTCCCGATCGCCTCACCGCCTTGCTCCCGCAGGATCTCGACACGGGCCGGGAGGAACGGGTTGAGGACGCTGACCGCCGCCTCCAGGCCTTCCCAGCGGCCGGGGAAGGAATAGCCCAATCTGGCGTTGATCGTCCAATAGGCCGGCGTCTTGGCCATGACCACGGTCGAGGACAGGACGTCATTCTGCCTCCAGAAGGTCCGGTCGACCCAATCGGCCTGGCAGCTGGCCGACAGCCCTGCCCGCCGGAAGCGCGCGCCCGCGTTGATCTTGTTCTCCGGCGAGGAACGGTCGTTGAGCAGCGAGGCCCGGTCGTCCTTGAGTTCCTGGATCGAGTAGTTGGCGAACAGCTTGGCCCAGGGGCCGGCCGCGAACTCCGCGGCCAGTTCTCCTCCGTAAGCCCGGGTCTCCCCGCCGTTCATGGGACGCAGCGTCACCGGCAGGGTCGGCGGGGCGCCTCCCAAGGAGCCGATGCTGACCGCCCCTACGATCTGGTCGCTCAGCCGGTAGTGGAAGGCTTCGGCCTGGACCTTGAGCCTGTCGAGACGGGCGGCGTAGGCCAGCTCGAAGAACAGCATCTGCTCCGGGCTCAGATCCCTGTTGTTGGATGAGATGAGCCTTATGGAGAACGGGTAGCCTGGGCTCGGCGGCACGGTCAGGTCCGTCTCCAGATAGCTTTCCAGGATGGTGGGATTCCTGAAGGCCTTGCCCACGCTGAACCGCAGGGATTGCCGCTCCCGGAACTCCCAGACCATGCTGCCCCGCGGCGAGAGCAGCCAGTCCGTCAGGGGATGCTTGTCGACCCGGGCGCCGACCCAGAAGGTCCATCCCTCGCGAGGCCGCCATTGCTCCTCCAAGAAGAAGCCCAGGAGATTCTCCCCGGGCGTCCCCGGCGAAAGCAGGTCGGAGCTGTTCTCGTTCCTCCTGAGGCTGGCGCCCGCGGTCAAGCGGTGGTCCGCATGGGGAGCCAGGCCCTGTTGGATGTTCAGATCGTAGGTATTCCCGCGCTCGTAGGCGGTGGTGACGCCACTGCGGGATTCCACCAGCTGGGTGTTCCAGAATGTCCGCAGCCGCGTGTCCCGGAACCGGTAGTCGAGCCGCGCAAAGCCGAAGGAGGAGTCTTGGAAGGAACTGGCCGTCTGGCGCGTGCCGTTGGACCCCCCGCCGGAGACGTCCAGGCGGGACTCCTTGGAGAAGTCGTAGCCGAGGGCGGCGTTGAATTTCCCGGTCTTGCCGGCCAGACGGCCGGCGTCGGCGAAAGAATCGGCGGAATGCAGTCCCGTGCCCAGCCTGTAGTCCAGTTTCCCGCGCCGGTCGCCGTAGAGGGCGGCCGCCAGATGCGTGTTCCTCTCCGCGCCGGTGTAGGAGACCAGCCCTCCCTTCAGCTGCGCCCCCGCCTTGGTGATGATGTTGATCACTCCTGAGACGGCATTGCTCCCGTACAGGACCGAGCCCGGGCCTTCCATGATCTCGATGCGGTCGATCTCCTCGAGGGTCACGGGAATGGCTTCCCAGTTCACGGTATCATAGAAATTGTCCAGGACCGTCCTGCCGTCCAAAAGAACCAGGACCCGGTTGTTGCCGGCCCGGTTGAGGCCGCGGATGATGACGGCCCCCTGCATCGTGTCCACGGTCATCGCGTCGACGCCGGGGACCATGCGGAGCGCGTCCCAGAGCGTCTGCGCTCCTGAGGCGCGGATGTCCTCGGCGGTGACCACATAGACCGTGGCCGGAGCGCGCGAGGCGCGCTCCGGGGAGAGGGATGCCGTGACGACCCTGGCCTCCTCGGCCAGGAAGCCGATGGTCTCAGTGCTCGGGGACTGGGCCGACGACGCGACAGGGCCAAGAGCCCAGATAGCGCCGAGCAGCCAGGCCGCTCTATTCACTGCCGCCACCTCGCCGGGGCATGCGGTCTTGGGCTTCTCGGCTTGCTGCATCTTCGGGATTCGGCCGGTGAGCGGAGAACCTGGGGAGCAGGAAGTGGAATTCCGCTCCGTGGCCATCCGCGCTTTCGACCCAGATCCGTCCCTGCAGGCGCTCGACCATCTCCTTGCAGATGGCCAGGCCCAGGCCAGTGCCCTGATAGCCTTCGCCTCTGATCTTGCGGTTGACTTGGACGAACTTGGTGAACAGATCCCCCATGCGGTCCTGGGGGATGCCCTGGCCGTCGTCGCTCACGCTGATCCGGACATATTCGCGGGCCGTCAGGCAGCCGTCCGGGCTGGGCCGGGCACCGTCCGAGGCTGGCGCCGCGGCCGGCATGGGCTCGGCCTGCGCCCGGACGAGGATCCGCGTTCTGGCGAAACGCATCGCGTTGTCGAGCAGGTTGCTGAGGATCTGGACGAGGAGCTCCGGGTCCGCGCAGATCGGAGGCAGGTCATGGGCAAGCTCCTCCTGGATCACGATGTTGCGCTCACGCGCCAGCAAGCGCAGGCCGCGGACGGTGTCCTCGACCAGTCTGACCGCATCGACGGCTTGGAGGTGGATCTCCGCCCTGCCGGACTCCAGCCGCGACAGATCGAGGATGTGATCCACGATCTTCTGCAGCCGCAAGACGTTGGCTTGCTGCAGGTTGACCATCTCGGCCTCCTCTTCTGACAGAGTCCCGCGCCGCCACTCTTCCAGGCAATAGACGGCCGCCCGGATGATGGTCAAAGGGTTGCGCATCTCGTGGGAGACCACGCTCATGAGCTCGTCCTTGAGCTTGTCCATGCGCCGGCGCTCCTTGATCTCGGCCCTCAGCCGGTCGATGCGGCGCAGCTTTGTGACGTCGCGGATGGTCACCAGGCGGGCGGGCTCGTCCTCCCATTGGATCTGTGCAAGGTGCAGCTCAGCGACGCGCTCCTCGCCTCGCGCCGCCGGCAGCCTTAGCACCTGCGCGGGGCCGGCTGGGATCGGATGAGGGAACGGCTTGCCCCGCAATTGCGCCGACTCGCGGCCCAGCAGAGTCTCGGCTGCCTGGTTGACATGGCGCACCAAGCCTTGCGCATCCACCACCACCATGCCGTCCACAGTCCCCTGGATGATGTTCCTCAGCCCCGCCAGCATGCGGTGCCTTTCGACGGCGTAGCTGATGGTGCGCTTCAAGGCATGGCCCTCGATGGTGCCCTTGACTTGGTAGTCCTGGGCACCGTGCATGATGGCTTCCAGCCCGAGGGATTCGTCGCGCAAGCCGGTCAGGATCACTATCGGGACATCAGGGTAGCGAGATCGGAGTCGGCGCAGGGTATCGAGGCCGCGGCTGTCGGGAAGCATGAGATCAAGCAGGACCGCCTCGATCCCGCCGCAGGAGAGGATCTCCAGGCCGGCCGTCAAGCTGTAGGCGCATTCGAGCACGAAATGGAACGAGGGCCAGTCAGGCAGGGCCATGACCTTCGTCAGGAGCAGCCTGTCCTCTGGATCGTCCTCGATGATGAGGACCCTGATTTCCTCTTCCCTGCGCATAAGGCACCCCGGCCCCTGTAGGGAAGCCGGCCTTGCCCAGTCCCTACCTATCGTATAACAGGACTTGCGGCCCGTCAGCCAGCTGGCCGATGTAACAAAATGTAACTGGCTGGCGAATCAGCCGAGCAGCTCGAACCCGTCAGGTGTGCATCTGATGCGATGGCTCTCGGCAGGCCCAAGAGCCTCGCGCAGGCGGTGGACGGTCTGTCTGAACGCGTTATCCTGAGACGGCTCATATCCCAGGTCCCGGAACAATTCTGCCTTGCTGACGGGGCCGGGACTCTTCAGGAGACTGCGAAGCAGCGCGAATTCTATGTTGGACAACGTTGCGACAAGGCGGTCATTGATCCAGACGCCCAATACCTTGGAGTCGGCGCGGACGCAGCCCTTGCGCAGTTCGCTCGGCTCCGACATGAATGGGGCCGACCGCTGGCGCGGGAACAAGGCCAGAGCCTGCTTCACGCATCTGACAAGCTCTTCAGGATTCATCGGTTTGCGAAGATAGAACTGTGCGCCAAGCTTCTCAATGGCGTACTTCAGCATCTCGGCCGGGTCGCCGTAGGCGGTTATGACTACGACGGGGATATCCTTGATGGCCGGATGCGTCCGCATCTTGTTGAGGATGTCTATCCCGTTCATGCGGGGAAGCATCAGGTCCAGGAGGGCCAGATCCGGCTGCAAAGACAGGATCTTTTCGAATCCTTCCTGCCCGTTCCAGGCGTAATGAACCTCATAGCCCTCTTTGAACAGCAATCTTCCTATAAGATGCTGGACATCCTCATCATCTTCGATGCAGAGTATTTGCGCCACTATGGCTCCTGTTTTCCTCTCATCGCGGCGGCGTCCCTGCCGCCTCCTCGTCTCAGCGGCTCGGCGGCGTGACGGCCCAATCATAGCAAGTCAGGACGGGCTATTGACATCGGCTTCACGGCGCGCGGCCAGGGCCCGCTGCGGTAGGCCCTCTGGCCGTCGGGATCTGGGCCGGAAGACACTGCGCGGGCGGCTGCGGCGCGGCTAAACTAGGAGCATGAACACGATTCTCCTGGCCGCGGCCGCCGCGCTCTGCGCCTCCCCTATCTCCGCCTCGGAGTTCAGCCTCGACGCCTCCGGCCTCCAGGAGGTCAAGCAGGCGATGTCCGCCTACAAGGACAAGCTGGCCCCGGCGCCCGTGGCCAAGGCCCCCGTGGACACGCTCTGCGACCGCTTGGCCAAGGACGGGCCGACCTATGCCAGTTCCCAGGAGACGCCGGACGGAGGCGCGCGGACTTTGCAGGTGACCTTGGTGGAGGTGAAGGGGCCGGCGCAGGAAGGCATGTTCCGGGACCTGGTCTACCGGCGCTACTTCAGCCACCTGGAGGGCGTGGAGGAGTGCGTCCGGCCGCTGCCGGACGGCACCGCGGCGCTGGAGCGCACCACCTTCATCGTCTCTCTCGACGGCCAGCTCCAGGCCGTCAAGCGGGTCACCGCGAAGATCCTGGGCGTGACGCCCGACGCCATGGCGGTGGTGGACCCCAAGAGCGTGCGCCAGGACAGCCTGCCGCCCGCCGACCCCGAGGTTCAGAAGCGCTGGAAGGGCCTCGGCGCCGAGTTCCTCAAGATGGGCCGGACCATCGAGGTCTAGCCCCCGGCGGCCCTAGCGGGCCCTGGCGCCGTCGAGCTGCTTCAGGAAGGCGCGTACGGCGCGGTTCTCGCGCCGGGACTTGCGCACCAGCACCCCCAGGGGCCGGGACAGCCGGCGGTCCGCGAAACGCCGCACGCACAGGCTGCCGGCCTTGGCGTCCGCCGCCACCGTGGCCTCGGGAACGATGGACACCCCCATCCCGCTGGAGACCGCGCTCTTGATGGTCTCGATGTTGTCGAACTCCATGCGCACCTTGGGCCGCACCTTGGCCGCGCGCAGGATATGGTCCAGGGCCTTGCGCGTCGGGGTGCCCCGGTCGAAGGCGATGAAGTCCTGCCCCGCCAGGTCGGCCAGGTTCAGGGCTTCGCGCCGGCCCAGGGGGTGGAGCTTGGGCAGGGCCAGGACCAGCTCCTCGTCGGCCAGCGGGATGGTCTGCAGGTCCCGCCGATGGACCGGGTAGGCCATGATGCTCAGGTCCGCCCGGCCGCGCAGGATGTCGTCGCAGATGCGGCTGGCCTTCTGGTAGTCCACCTCCACCTTGACCTCGGGGCAGCGGCGCAGGAAATCCTTGAGGTAGCGCTGCAGCACGTAGGTCCCCACGCTGTAGATGGCCGCGATGCGCAGGCGCTGGTCGGACTCCGGCGCCGTGGCCTGGATGCGCGCGGTGATGTCCTCGTAGGCGGCCACGATGCGCTTGGCCGCGCGGTAGAAGATTCGCCCCGCCGAGGTCAGCTTGAGCTGGCGGCTGCCGCGGTCGAGCAAGGGCCGGCCCACGGACTTCTCCAGGTGCTTGAGCTGCTGGCTCACCGCCGACTGGGTCAGATAGTTGAGCTCGGCCGCCTTGGAGAAGCTGCCCGTCTCGATGAGGTCCCGGAAGATGCGCATGGATTCTAGATGCATAATGCCGATTCTATCAAACTATTAGCTCCTCTTATAGGGGCATAAGCAGGATGGGGTTCCCAGTCCGGCCCCGGCCATGTTATCATGGTCAGACCACGCCACGGAGGGCCTTGCCATGAGCCTCAGCGCACTCGCCAGTTCCATCGCCGAATCCCCGACCCTGAGCCTCAACGAGACGGCCCGCGCCCTGCGCGAGAAGGGCGAGTCCGTCATCCACCTGGGCGGCGGCGAGCCCAAGAACAAGGCGCCCCGCAGCGCGGCGCAGGCCTGCGCGGCCAAGCTGGAGGGCGGCGACGTCAAGTACACCCCCACCTCCGGCACGGCCGGCCTCAAGCAGGCCGTGGCGCGCTACACCGAGCAGAGCTACGGCTGGTCCGTGGGGCCGGCCAACGTCATCGTCTGCGACGGGGCCAAGGGCGCGCTCTTCAACGTGCTCTTCGCCCTGGTCGACCCCGGAGACGAGGTCGTGGTCCTGGCCCCCTACTGGGTGAGCTACCCGGAGATGATCAAGATGGTCCGCGGGGTGCCCGTCATCGTGCGGCCTCCGGAGGGCGGCTTCGTGCCGCGCCTGGAGGACGTCGCGGCCGCGCTGGGCGCCAAGACCAAGGCCCTCATCGTCAACTCCCCCAACAACCCCTCCGGCGCAGTCTACCCGGAGGAGTTGGTCGCGGGCCTGGTGCGCCTCTGCGAAGAGCGCGGCATCGCCTACATCTCGGACGACATCTACCACAAGCTGGTCTTCGACGGCCGGACCACCCCCTCGCCCTACCGGGCCACGGACCAGGACCCGGAGACCACGAAGATCATCTCCATCAACGGCATCTCCAAGCTCTTCGGCATGACGGGCTTCCGCATCGGCTGGGCCGTGGCGCCCAAGGCCATGGTCAAGGTCCTGGCCCGCATCCAGGCCCAGACCGTCTCCTGCACCTCGGGACTGCTCCAGGCCGCGGCCGAGGGCGCCTTGAACGGCCCGCCCGCCGACTTCGAGGCCCTGCGCTCCTCTTTGCAGGCCAACCGCGACGTCATGATGCGGGAGCTGGCCGCCATCCCGCGGCTCAAGGTCCGCCGGCCGGAGGGGACCTTCTACTGCCTGCCCGACTTCCGGGCCTACGGCGCGGACTCCGCGGCCCTGGCGCGCCTGCTGCTGGAGAAGGCCTTGGTGGTCACGGTCCCTGGGCGTGAGTTCGGCATGGAGGGGCACCTGCGCCTGAGCTACTGCACCTCGGCGGAGGAGATCCGGGAGGGCGCGGCGCGCATCCGCTGGGCCCTGGACCCCGAGGCCCCCAAGCAGATGCGCATCGGCTCCAAGACCGTGGTGAGGGACTGGCTATGAACGACACTTTGGATATGAAGAGCGGCCTCACTTTGGAACAGCAGGGGTTCCGGGACCTGCGCCAGGCCTACTGGAACCTGCCCATCCCGGCGCTCTATGAGGAAGCCCTGTCCCGGCAGGAAGGCCGCCTCTCCGACATGGGCGCCTTGCTGGTGGACACCGGCAAGCACACCGGCCGCTCGGCCAATGACAAGTTCATCGTCAAGGAAGCGACCACCTCGGACCGGGTCTGGTGGGGAGAGTACAACCGGCCCTTCCCGCAGGACAAGTTCGACGGCCTCCTCAAGAAGCTCCAGGCGTACCTGAAGGGCCGCGACCTTTTCGTGCAGGACTGCTACGGCGGGGCGGACCCCGCCTACCGGCTGCCGGTGCGGGTGCTCACGGAGCGCGCCTGGCACAGCGCCTTCGC
>JAQUNT010000042.1 GCA_028717525.1 Elusimicrobiota bacterium | reverse complement strand
GGCGGGTCTTGGTCCGGCAGACGAGCCGGCAGGGCATGTCGGCCGGCTATGACGCGCGGAGGGGCGAGCGTCTGTTCCGGCTGCTGCGCTGGGTCGGAAACCTCTACCGGGTCCTGCTCCCGGCGGTCTTCCTGATCGCCTTGGTCTGCTACGGCCGGTCCCTGCGGCGCTGGGGACTGCTGCCGGCCCTGAGCACGGCCTTGCTCATCGCGCTGCTGACCCGGCTGCTGCTCTTCTCCTTCATAGACGCCGCATCCTGGCCCGCGGTGAATCTCCTATATCTTGCGCCCTGCTATCCCCTGCTCATCCTGTTCTGCGGGACCGCGCTGTTGAGTTCGGGGACACAATACCTGACTCCTGAGATAAGTATTGTGTCCCCGAATTCGGATCAGGGGGACGAGGGCTCGACCACCGCGTAGCCGTAGGCGGGCAAGGTCCCGGTCCAGCCGGTGTCCAGGCGGGGGTCGTGGAAGTCCACGGCCACGGTCCGGTCCGTGGGGTTGGCCAGCACCAGGGCCCCGGGCTTCTGCGCGTCCGCGGCCACCAAGGCGTAGCCCACCCAGGCCGGCTCGCCCTGCGGGCTCAAGGCCTTGAGCGAGGGGTTGCGCAGGCGGGCGCGCACGGCCGCGGCCGCGCGGAAGGTGTCCTGGTAGAAGCGCGCCGCCGCGGCATCGGCGGCCTTCCAGTCCACCTGCACGGGCACGTCGAAGGGGATGGACTTGGGCTCCGCCCCCGGCCCTCCGCCCGCGTCGAAGCCGATCTCCTGCGAGCCGTAGAAGAGCTGCGCTCCGGGCAGGAGCAAGGACAGCAAGGACGCCCCCCGCATCCAGGGCCCGAAGGCGCGCGCCGGGGAAGGCTCGTCGTGGTTGCCGATGAAGTCCAGCATGTCCGAGCCGCCCTTCTGCCACTGCAGGTACTCCACGCGCGCCAGCGCCGCGCGGATGCGGCCCGGGTCGCGGCTCTGCACCGCGTCGTACCAGCCCGTGTGCCCGCCCGGCCGGCCCATGTCGTTTTTGCCGTAGACCAGGTCGAAGCCGCAGGCGGAGAGCTCGTCCCAGTTGTCGTAGCTTTCGGCGATGAACGCGGTCGCGGGGTAGGCGGCCTTGACCGCGGTGATGAGCATCTCCATGAACTCGCGCGGCGGCATGGACACCCCCCAGGTGCGCGAGAAGTTGGCGTTGAGGTCGAGGTAGGCCATGTCCACCCGGAAGCCGTCCACGCCGAAACGCTCCACCCAGGAGCGCTCGATGCGCACCAGCTCGCGGCGCAGGCTCTCGTTGGAGTAGTCCACCTGGGCCGTGTCCTTCCAGAAGGACACGCTGCCGAACACGCTGAAGCCCCCGTGGCGGATCCACCTGGGGCCCGCGGCGAACCAGCCCTCGCCGGCAGGCTGGGAGTCGCTGTGCAGGAAATACTCCGGGTGGCTTTCGATCAGCTTGGAGTCCATGGCGGTGTGGTTGGGCACGAAGTCGATGATGACCTTCAGGCCCAGGGCGTGGGCGCGCGCCACGAAGCCGCGGAAATCCTCCGGCGTGCCCAGCTCCGGGTTCAAGGACTCGTGGTCCTGGATCGAGTAGGGCGAGCCGCCGCCCGTGCCGGACTGGTTGCGCCGGCCGATCGGGAAGATGCCCATCACCCAGAGGGTGTCGAAGCCCAGGCCCTGGATGTCGCGCAGGTCCTGGGTCCCGAAGTCGGCGAAAAAGGGCGCTCCGGCCCCGGCGGGCCGGCCCATGGCCGCGCGCTTGCCCGCCAGGTTGTAGGCGCGGGGGAAGATCTCGTAGATGCGGGCCTGGCGCACCCACTGGCTCTGGTCCGAGGCCGCGACCTGCGCGCGCAGGGTCTCGGTGTACTGCCGCACGAAGGCCATGAGCTGGTCGTACTTAACCGCGTCCGAGCCCGGGCCGGAGAGCAGGTCCTTGACGTGCCGGCGGGCCTCCGCGGCCCAAGGCACCGGCGCGAGCAGGTCCTCGAGATAGCGGCCGTAGTCCCGCAGGTGGTGGCGGATGGAGTCCGCGCTGCCGCCCGCCCGCGCCTGGCCCTCGCCATAGACGAAGCCTTCCAGGCCGGCGGCGGGAGCGGTATAGGCCCCGCCGCCGGCCGGCCGGAAGACGAAAGGCCCGATCATGCTCCCGTCGGACTTCATGGTGCCCAGGCTCAGCAAAGAGCGCAGCTGCCGGGAGCGCGCCCCGCCGGTATCGGCGCGGACCGGGATGACGTTGCGCGGGGCGCCGTCGTAGAAGCGCTTGAGGGCTGGAGCCATGGAGGGGGCGTTCCTTGCGCTGCCGAGGTCCTCCACCAGGGCCGCGGCCTGGGCCAAGGCCGGGGTCTGGGCATGGAGCGGAGCCGCGAACAGCGGCGCCAAGGACAGCAGGGCGGGGGTCAGCATGAGGCCGTGAGTCCATTATGGACTGAAAGGCCCAGGATGGGAAGAGTCCTAGGGCCCAGCGGCACCTAGGCCCTAGGACCCAGACGCGTCCGTCGGCCATATTGTCTATAATAGAAAAGTGAGAGGGGGTGCCGAGTTCATCCCGAAGTGGCTGGCCTGGGAGGTCACGGGCCGCTGCAACCTGGACTGCGTGCATTGCCGCTCCGGCTCCAACGCGGCCGGCCCCGACTTCACCACGGCCGAGGCCAAGGCCCTCATCCTGGACATCGCCTCCTTCTGCAAGCCGGTCCTGGTGCTCTCCGGCGGCGAGCCCCTGCTGCGGCCGGACCTCTTCGAGCTGGCGCGCCTGGGCACGGACCAAGGCCTCAAGATGGCCTTGGCCACCAACGGCACCTTGGTGACGGACGAGGTCTGCTCCCGGATCAAGGACTCCGGGATCCGCATCGTCTCGCTCTCCCTCGACGGGGCCACGCCCGAGGTCCATGACGACTTCCGCCGGCAGAAGGGCGCCTTCGCCGGCACCATGAAGGCGGCCGAGGCTTTCCGTAAAGCCGGCGTCGAGTTCATCGTCAACTCCTCCTTCACCAAGCGCAACCAGGCGGACATCGGCGCGGTCTGCCGCCTGGCCAAGTCCGTCGGGGCCAAGGCCTGGTACCTGTTCATGGTGGTGCCCGCGGGCCGCGGCCAGGACATCCTCGGCGAACTCATCTCCAAGGAGGACTACGAGAAGATCCTCGACTGGCACTACCAAGCCGAGAAGGACGAGACCGCGATGCTGATGCGGCCGACCTGCGCCCCCCACTACTACCGGGTCATCGCGCAGAAGTCCAAGGCCGGAGACACCGGCTACCAGAGGCGCTCGCTGACCTTCTCCACCGGCGGGGCCAAGGGCTGCGTCTGCGCCCAGAGCATAGCCTTCATCGACCGCCTGGGCAACGTGCAGCCCTGCTCCTACTTCCCGCGCGCCGCGGGCAACGTGAAGGAGAAGCCTTTCCGGGAGATCTGGACGGACTCGGAGCTGTTCCGCTCCCTGCGCGACTTCAAGGGCTACAAGGGCCGCTGCGGCTCCTGCGAGTACCTCAAGGTCTGCGGCGGCTGCCGGGCCCGGGCCGAGCTCATGAGCGGGGACTTCCTGGCTGAAGAGCCCATGTGCAGCTACATCCCTCTGAGGATGAGATGAACGACCGTTTCCTCAGGGCCTGCCGCAAGCAGCCCGTAGACACCGTCCCGGTCTGGATCATGCGCCAGGCGGGCCGCTACCTCCCCGAGTATATGGAGGTGCGCCGCAAGCACGACTTCCTCACCGTCTGCAAGACGCCGGAGCTGGCCGCGCAGGTGACCATCCAGCCGGTCGCGCGCCTGGGCGTGGACGCCGCCATCCTCTTCTCCGACATCCTGATCCCGGTGGAGGCCATGGGCGTGCCCCTGGAGTTCCACGAAGGCCGAGGCCCCATCCTGGGCCGGGGCGCGCGGGACCGCTCCGCCATCGAGGCCCTGCGCGTGCCGGACCCGGTCCGGGACCTCGGCTTCGTGCTCGACGCGGTGCGCGTGCTGCGCCGGGAGCTGGCCGGCCGGGTGCCGCTCATCGGCTTCTCCGGCCTGCCCTTCACCTTGGCCAGCTACATCGTGGAGGGCGGCAAGTCGCGGGACTTCGCCGCCCTGCGCTCGCTGATGCAGGACGATCCCGGAGCTTTCGCCGTGCTGATGGACAAGCTCACGGACACCACCGTCGCGTATGCCGGGGCCCAGATCTCGGCCGGGGCCCAGGCCATCCAGCTCTTCGACACCTGGGCCGGGATCCTGGAGCCGGAGCAGTACCGCAGGCAGGTGCTGCCGCATACGTTCCGCGTGGCGCAGGCCGTGCGCCTGCGCCGGGTGCCGGTCATCCATTTTACGGCGGACTGCCGCAGGCTCCTGCCGGTCCTCAGGGAGCTCCCCGTGGACGTGCTTTCCATAGACCAGCGCGTCCCTCTCGACGAAGCCGCGCGCCTCGCGGGGCCGGGCTTCGTGCTGCAGGGCAACCTCGACCCGGAGGTCCTGCTCAGGCCCGCCGGCGAGGTGGCGGACGCGGCCAAGGAGGTCCTGGAGCGCGGCCGCCAGGCGGGGGGACACATCTTCAACCTGGGCCACGGCATCCTGCCCCGCACCGACCCGGAGGCGGCCCGGGCTTTGGTCGAGGCCGTGCACCGCCTGGGGCGCCAAGGCTAGGCCATGGCGCGCGTGGGGGTCGTGCTGCTCACCATGGGCGAGCCGGAGAGCCTCGACCAGGTCCGTCCTTTCCTGCGCCAGCTGCTGGCCGACCGGGACCTGGTGCCCTTTCCCGTGCCTTCCCTCCAGCCCCTCTTCGCCTGGGCCGTATCCGGCCTGCGCCAGGCCGGCCTGCGCCGCAGGCTGGCCGCCATCGGCGGGGGCTCGCCCTTGGTGCGCCTGACCTACCAGCAGAGGGCGCGGCTCAAGGAAGCCCTGCACGGCGCCGGGGATTTCCGCGTCTACGCGGCCATGCGCTACGGCCGGCCCTCGGCCCGCGACGCGGCGGCGCGCATGACGGCGGAAGGCGTGGACCAGGCCGTGGCCCTGCCCCTCTACCCGCAGTACTGCCGCGCCACCACGGGCTCGAGCCTGCACGACCTGCGCCGCGGCCTGCAGGAGGCCGAGGCCGGCATCCCGCTCAAGGAGCTGCGTTCCTGGCCGCAGCACCCCGGCTACCTCGCGGCCCTGGCCGAGCTGACGGCCGGGGCCTTGGCCAAGGCCGCGGGCCGCAGGACCCATCTTCTTTTCAGCGCCCACGGCGTGCCCCAGTCCTTCATCGACGCCGGAGACCCCTACTTGAACGAGGTCCGGCTCACGGCCGAGGCCCTGGGCCGGCTCTTCCCGGACACGCCCAGCTCCTTGGCCTTCCAGAGCCGGACCGGCCGCGGCCGCTGGCTGGGGCCGGACACCGCGGAGGAGCTCGCGCGCCTGGGCCGGGTCGGGGTGCAGGCCGCGGTGGTGGTCCCGCTGAGCTTCGTCTGCGACAACTCCGAGACCCTCTACGACCTCGACATCGAGCTGCGCGCCGCCGCCGAGGCGGCGGGGATCAAGGCCTTCCTGCGCGTGCCGGCGCTCAACGACTCGCCGGGCTTCATCGCCGCGCTCAAGGATCTGGCTCTCTCCGCGCTGAAGACCGCATGAGGATCGCGGTCCTGGGCGGCGGCATATCGGGCCTGACCGCGGCCCATCATCTGCGCCGCGCGGCGGAGACCGTCATCTTCGAGGCGCGGAGCTCGCCCGGCGGCACCATGCGCACCTGCCGGGAGCAGGGCTTCATCATGGAATGGGGCCCCAACGGTTTCCTGACCAACAAGCCCTGGTCCCTGGAGCTGGCCCGGGAACTGGGCATCGAGGCGCGCCTGCTGCGCTCCTCGGACCTGGCGCGCAAGCGCTTCGTCTGTTCCGGAGGCCGGCTGCACCGCCTGCCCGAGACCCCCGGGCAGTTCCTGGCTTCCGGCCTGCTCAGCGCGGCGGGCCGCCTGCGGGTCCTGGCCGAGCCTTTCATCGCGCCGCGGCGGGGGGGTGAAGACGAGTCCGTGGCCGGCTTCGCGCGCCGGCGCCTGGGGCCGGAGGCCATGGAGAAGCTCATCGAGCCCATGACCGCCGGGGTCTTCGCCGGAGATCCCGACCAGCTCTCCTTGGCCTCATGCTTCCCGCGCATCCGCGAGCTGGAGCAGCGCTACGGGGGCCTGGTCAGGGCCATGCTCCTTCTGCGCTGGGAGAGGTTCCGCCAAGGCGCCCGGGCCGAGATGTCGGCCGGGCCGGGCGGGGTCCTCACCTCCTTCGACACCGGGGCGCAGGCCTTGGTGGAGGTGCTGGCCGGGAGCCTGGCCAAGGAGCTGCGCCTGGGGGCCGAGGTCGAGGCTGTGTCCCGGGCGGGCGCGAAGTTCCGGGTGGCGGTCAAGTCCGCCGGGGCGCGTGCGGAGAGCGATTTCGACGCGGTGGTGGTCGCGGCTCCGGCCTACGCGGCCGCGGCCATGCTGCGCGGCCTGGACCAGGAGCTGGCCGTCGAGCTCTCGGGCATCCCTTACGCCCCGGTCGCCGTGGCCGCCTTGGGCTACGCGGCCGCGGACTTGGGCCGGCCGCTCGACGGCTTCGGCTTCTTGGTGCCGAGGCTGGAGGGGCGGAAGATCCTGGGCGCCCTGTGGGACTCGAGCGTGTTCCCCAACCGGGCCCCGCAAGGCCAGGCCCTGATCCGGGTCATGGTGGGCGGCGCGCGCCAGCCGGAGCTGGCGCGCCTGCCGCAGGCGGAGCTGCTGGCCATGGTGCGCGGCGAGCTCAAGGACCTGATGGGCCTGTCCGCGCAGCCGGCGCTGGAGCGGGTCTTCTTCCATGAGCGCGGCATCCCGCAGTACCTCAAGGGGCACGGGGCCAGGCTGGAGCGCATCGCCAGGCGCCTGGAAGCCCTGCCCGGGCTGGAGCTCGACAGCAACGCCTATCGGGGCGTCTCGCTCAACGACTGCGTCCTGCAGTCGAAGCTGGCCGCGCAGCGCCTGCTCAAGGCTTTGGCGGCATCATGAGGAGGGGCTTATGAGATTGCGCATGGGGACCCGGGGCTCGGCCTTGGCCCTGGCCCAGTCCGGGCAGACCGCCGCGGCGCTGATGCGGCTGCACCCGGGGCTGGAAGTGGAGACGGTGCGCATCCAGACCAGCGGCGACCGCTTCTCCATCCAGAGCCCGGCCGCGGCCGCGGCCTCGTCCGGGACCAAGGGGCTCTTCATCAAGGAGATCGAGGAAGCGCTGCTGGCGGGGAGCATCGATTTCGCCGTGCACAGCGCCAAGGACCTGCCCGCAGAGCTCAGGGCCGGGCTCGCCGTCGCGGCCTATCCGGAGCGCGAGGACCCGCGCGACGTGTTCATCGGCCGGGCCGGCTTGGGCTGGGCCTCCGCCGGAGACGGGACGCGGATCGGGACTTCGTCCTTGCGCAGGCAGGTCCAGCTCCTGGCGGCCAAGCCGGGGCTGAAGATGCTGCCCATGCGCGGCAACGTGGACACGCGCCTGCGCAAGCTGGAGCAGGGCGTCTGCGACGCTTTGGTCCTGGCCGGGGCGGGCCTGCGCAGGGTGGGCTTGGCCGCGGTCGCGCACGAGGCGCTCCCCGAGGAGCTGCTTCTGCCGGCTCCGGGTCAGGGAGCTCTGGCCCTGGAGGCGCGGCAGGACCGCCCGGAGGTGGTGGGACTGCTGGCCAAGCTCGACGACCGGCGCACGCGCGCCGAGGTCGAGCTCGAGCGGGCCTTCCTCAAGGAGCTGGGCGGCGGCTGCTCGGTGCCGCTGGCGGCGCGGGCCAGGCTGCGCGGCGCGGGTGCCGAGCTCTGCGTCTTCTATTCCGAACCTGACGGCTCGCGGGCCGTGCGGCTCCATGAGGCGTGCGAGGATCTGGCTCGCGCCGAGGAGTTCGTCCGGAACCTGGCCGGGCGGGTCCGAAGCCGGGGGTAAGAGGATATGCAGATCAAGCTATGGGGTTGCCGAGGGTCCATCGCCTCGCCCGGGCCCGCCACGCTGCGCTACGGGGGCAACACCACCTGCCTCGAGATGAGGACCAAGAAGGGCCGCATCGTCATCGTCGACGCGGGCTCGGGACTGCGGTTCCTCGGCAAAGCCTTGCGCCGCGAGCCAGGGGTGTCGGAGCTGCGTTTCTTCATCACCCATGCCCACCTGGACCATCTGTCCGGGTTCCCTTTCTTCGAGCCGGCCTATCTGGAGCGCTTCTCTTTGACCTTCTGCGGAGGCGTCCATGCCCAGGACTCCATCAAGAGGTATCTCAGCCGCCAGATGACGGCGCCGTTCTTCCCCGTCGAATTCTCCGTTTTGAAGGCCAAGTTCGACTTCGCCTGCCAGCGCGACGGCATGCGCCCGTGCTCGGGGCCGTGCCGTTGGGACGGGCTGGAGGTCGCCCCCATCGCGCTGAACCACCCCAACGGCGGCTACGGCTTCAAATTCACGGAAAGGGGAAGGAGCTTCGTCTTCCTCACCGACAACGAGCTCGGCTTCCGGCACGAGGGCGGGCTGACGCCCGCGCAGTACGCGGATCTTTGCCGCGGCGCGGACCTGCTCATCCATGACGCTCAGTACACGGACGCGGAATATCGGCTGACCCGGGGCTGGGGGCATTCCACCTTCAACGACGCGGTGGACCTCGCCTTGGCCGCCGGGGTCAAGCGGCTGGGGCTTTTCCATCACGACCCGGATCGGACGGACGACGACCTCGACCGGCAGGTGGAGAACTGTCGGCGCCGGATCCGCAAGGCCGGCGGAGCGGTCGACTGCTTCGGGGCGACCGAGGGGACGACGCTCGAGCCTTAGCGGGGGGCGCGCGGCCGCGGCCCTATAGGGCAAAAGGTCCCAAAATAGGCGCGAGAATCGGCTCTGCGGAACCGAGTCCGAAGGGCCTAGCGACCCCTAGCCCATCTGCCCGCGCCCCGGCTCAGGAGGCGGCGAAGGCGAACTTCAGCCGGACCGAGCCGCCGCTCCATTGCCGGGCGTTCTCGCAGGCCAGGCCGCAGACCTCGCGGAAGTCGGCGTAGAGGCGGGGATCGGCGCGCTCCAGGGCCGCGGGGTCCTTGACCACGACGAGGAACTTCTTCCCGCCGTGGATGCCGGCCAGGTCGCCCAGGCAGTCCACGGTCGCGTCCCAGTTCCGGCCGAAGTCGCCGGGGAACTTCAGGGCCTCGGCCAGTTGGTCCATGAGTTCGGGCTTGGTCTGCATGCGCGCGGCGTCGAGCTCGAAGACCGCGAAGCCCAGGGCCGCCGCCCGCAGCCGCAGCTCGGCCGCCTCCGCGGCGTCCAGGTCGGCCAGGTGCGGCGGGTCCGCGGCCGCCAGGAAGGAGTCGTCCGGCATTCAGCGGACGATAACCAGCTCGATGAAGGTCTTGTAGTGGTCGGGCGTGTAGTAGACGCGCTCGTGGCCGCCCACGATGATGCGCTCCGGGCCCCGGGCGCTGAGCATCTTGCCGGTCATGTAGATCTTGCCGCCGATGTCCACGGGCACCGGGCCGTCCCCGGTCTGACGGCCGGGGACCTTCAAGGTGTACTCGAGGTAGTAGCCGGTCGGCCGCTGGGGCAGGAGGCCTTCCCGGTTGTTGTTGACGATGCCGTCATGGGCATAGGGCAGGGGTTTGCAGGCGGCGATGCGGTCGAGCAGGTCCGTGATGGCGGCGAAGCGCACCGGCTCGTTGACCTGCGGAGAGAAGCCCTGTCCGGGAGCCAGCTTGGGGGACGGCACGCAGGCCGGGCCCCCCCTGGTGGAGGCGGCCGGGACGCCGGCCACCGGCGCGACGACGCGGGCGCGCTGGTCCGCGGGCGCCGACTCCAGCAAGGACGAGAAGGCGGGCGAGGCGTCCTTCTTGGCCGGGGCCGACTCCCCGGCGCGCGCGGCGGCGGCCAGCGCGAAAGCAGCGGCGACCGTCAAAAGACCAGTCCGACGCATCCAGTTCTTCATGGTCGTATGATTATAGCCCTTTAGACCCAAAGAAGCAGGGCCCATGGACCCGGGGCGGCATGGGTCCTTGGGCCTAGGCGCGGCGCTACTTGGCCGGAGCGGCCTTGGGTACCGGCTTATGGCACTTCATGCAGCTGGTCTTGGCGGCGAAGACCTTCTTGTCCTTGGCGAAGAGCTTCTTGCCGTCGTGGCAGGAGCCGCAGCCCTTGCCGGCCTTCATGTCGGCCATCTTCATCCCGACGTCGCTGTGC
>JAQUNT010000041.1 GCA_028717525.1 Elusimicrobiota bacterium | reverse complement strand
GCTCTTCCGATCTGGGCCCCGCGGCACCCGGGAGATGGACGCCAACTTCGCCATCGCCCAGGCCGCGGCCGCGGCCCTGGCCAAGCGGGGGGCCCTGCCCGTCCTGACGCGGGCCGGCAACGAAGACGAAGTCGGCCTGGCCGAGCGGCCCCGCCTGGCCGTGGAGCGCAAGGGCGACGTCTTCGTCAGCATCCACAACAACGCCCTGCCCGACGGCGAGAACCCCTTCGCCCGGCCCCGGGGCTTCTCGGTGTTCTACTACCATCCCCACAGCCTGGCCTTGGCCGGCGCCATGTATAGGTCCTTCGAGGAGCGCTGGTCCCTGCCCGGCGAGGAACTGCGCTACGGCAATCTCCTGGTGGCGCGCCTCTCCGCCATGCCCGCCATCCTCCTCGAGACCGCCTACATGATCGTCCCCTCCCAGGAGGAGCTGCTCAGCAACCCGGCCGCCCGCGGCCGGCTCGCCGAGGCCTTGACGGCGGGCCTGGAATCCTTCCTGAGCGCGGAGCGCGCCAAGCAGAAGCCCCCGGCCCCGGCCGCCAAAAAAACCGTCCGGCCGGCCGCGCCGGCGGCGAAAAAGCCGGCCGCCGCGGCCAAGAAGCCGGCGGCCAAGAGCATGAAGAAGCCCCGCCCACCCGCGGCCAAGAAGGCGCCGAAGCCGTCCGCGCTTGACGAGCTGCTCGAGCCGGCCCGCTGAGCATGCGCTCCAGGACCGACTATCTCTTCTTCGAGACGGCCCGGCGCCGGGAGCTTGTCAACATCACGGCCCGCGTCGCGCAGACCGTCGCGGCCAGCGGGGTCCAGGAGGGCTTCTGCCTGGTCAGCGCCATGCACATCACCTCGGGCGTCTGGGTCAACGACGAGGAGCCCGGCCTCAAGGAAGACTTCATGGAGCTCCTTGAGCGCCTGGCTCCGACGGCGGACTACCGCCATCACCGCACCGGGGAGGACAACGGCGACGCCCACCTCAAGCGCACCTTGACGGGGCATCAGGCGGTCCTGCCCGTGACCAAGGGCCGGCTGGACCTGGGGCCGTGGGAACAGGTCTTCTACGCCGAGTTCGACGGTCGGCGGCGCAAGAGGGTCGTGGTCAAGGTCATCGGTGAATAGCCGTCGGCGATGAACGCGTCCTCGCTCTGGTGGCTTCTGGCCGTCCCCCTGCTCTGGCTGGGACTGCGCTGGTTCGAGCGCGCCAACCTCTATTTCCCGAACCGGCATCTGGAAGCCGACCCGGGGGCCTTGGGGCTGCCTTTCGAGGACCTGCTTCTGACCGCGGCGGACGGGGCCACGGTGCACGCCTGGTTCGTGCCCTTGCGGCCGCAGAGCCCGGCCGTGGTCTTCTGCCACGGCAACGCGGGCAACATCAGCCACCGCCTGGACAAGCTCATGGCCCTGCGCCGCGCCGGGGCCTCGGTGCTCCTCTTCGACTATCGGGGCTATGGCCGCAGCTCCGGCAGGCCCGACGAGCTGGGCACCTACCTGGACGCGGAGGCGGCCTACCGTTGGCTGGCCGAGCAGAAGAAGACCCCGGCCGGACGCATCGTCATCCACGGCGAGTCCTTGGGCGGAGCCGTGGCGCTGGAGCTCGCTTTGCGCCGCCGCCCCGCGGGCCTCATATTGGAGAGCGCCTTCACCTCGGTCGTGGAGATGTGCCGGCATGTCTTCCCCTTCCTGCCCGCGGAGCTGATCGTGCGCTTCCGCTACGACAGCCTGGCCAAGATCCCCCGACTGTCCTGCCCGGTCCTGGTCATGCACAGCCCGGAGGATGACGTGGTGCCCTACTCCATGGGGCGCCGCCTCTACGACGCCGCGCCCGGGCCCAAGACCTTCCTGGAGCTCAAGGGCGGCCACAACGAGGGTTTCCTGGACACGGGCCCCGCCTACGAACAGGCGATCGCCGGCTTCCTCGCATCCTTGCCCGGAAGATGATTTTGTTATAATCCCCCGCACCGCATGGCCGCCAAAGACCTCAGGACCATAGTCGCGGAGCTGGCTAAAGTCGACCCGGGGCAGGTCGGCCCGGCCTTCTCGCTGGAGGGCCCGGCCTTCGCGGGCTCGCTCAAGAAGGCGGTGCTCGTCGCCTCCATCCGCCGCAGCCTGGGCGTGGACTGTATGCGCGCCGCCTTGGCCAGGACCTTCGCAGAGCTCGAGGCGATGGTCCAGGCGCCTGCCGCAGGGGAGACCGTTCGGCCGGCACCTGCGGAACTCCCGATGCCTCAGACGGCGGCCAGCCCCGCCGGCGGCCTCCGCTGCGGCATCGACCTGGAGCTGGTGGGGGCCTTGCCCCAGGCGCAGGACTACCGGACCCACGAGTTCTACGTCCAGAACTTCACCGAGGCGGAGCGCGCCTATTGCGCCGCCCAGAGCGACCCCCGCATGCACCTGGCCGCGCGCTGGGCGGCCAAGGAAGCCCTGCGCAAATGCGACCCCGGGATGGGCGCCTGGCCCTTCAACGACGTCGAGGTGGTCCGCGAAGCGTCCGGCAGCGTCTTCTTCCAGAAGCTCGCCCCGCAGGGCGCCGAGCGCCTGCCTCATGCCGTGAGCTTGACTCACACCGCGCAGCTGGCCGCCGCCGTGGTGGTCCTGCCGGCCAAGCGCTCCTGGTTCCCCTGGGCCTAAAGGCCCAGACGGGCCTGGGGCCGAAGTTCCTAGACAGGATGGGACCGAAGGTTCTATAATCTCGCCATACCGGAGGGACAATGGCGAGACCCATCCTTGGCGCCGTTCTGACCGTGATTCTGGCCGCCCCGGCCTTGGCTGCGGGCCCCGAGCAGGCCAGGCTGGAGTTCCTGACCCCGGCCCTGAGCGAGGGCTTGCTCCGGATCCAGCAGGCTTCCCCGCGCTGGACCCACGTGAACATGAACATCTACGGCTCCCAGAGCTTTTACGAGGTCTCGGATTATTCCCTGCGCATCAACCTGCGCGGCAGCCGGAGCTCGGGCGGGCAGTTCTTCTTCAACGGCAGCGCGGGCAGCCAGTACCTCAACCTCAACGCCTACCCGCGCAACAGCCAGGACCTGCGCCAGGGCTACACCCTCAGCGGAGCCTACGTGAACCTGTCCATCGACCGCTCGGGGAGCAGCTACTCGATCAACGGCTGGGTCAACCACAAGAGCATCTGGCTGCAGGCCATGCCTCACGCCGGAGGCGGCTTCAGCCTCTACGGCCAGATGGGCCTCAACCTCAACATCATGGGCTCGGGCCAGAGGCTCTGGGTGACGGGCAATGTCGACCTCAGCCAGTTCGACGAGACGTCCTTGGCCGCGCTGGGCGCGGTGCTCTCCGTGCTCGACTCCATGCCCCCGCAATCCAAATAGAATCGAGGTGCCTATGATCGCGTCCTTCCTGCTCGCCGTCTCGTTGTGCCCGGCCTGGGCCTCAGGCCCGGCCCCGCTGAGCGACGCCCAGTTCTCATCCGCCTTCAAGGCCGTCCTGCAGGAGACCAAGGTCTCGGCGATGAGCTTGGCCGCCGCCATCGACCACGACGATCTGCTGGACCTGCTCAAGGACCGGGACCCCGCGGTCCGCAAGGAGGCGCTCAGGACCGCGCGCTTCCAGCAAGGCATCAACAGCGATGTGCGCGAGCGGGTCTTCGCGATGGCCGGCGACACCTCCGAAGACACCGGAGTTCGGCGCGAAGCGGTGCGCACCATGTTCTGGGCCACGAACTTCAACGAGACGCGAGACAAGCTGCTGGACCTGGCGCGCCGCGACCGCTCCCTGCCCGTGCGGGCGATGGCCTACAAGGCGCTCTACCAGTCGGCCTTCACCTTCTCCGAGATCCGCGACGCGGTCCGCGACGCGGCCCAAGACGAGCGCGAGCCGACCGTGCGCGCGGCCGCGATCTGGGCGCTTTTCGACTGCACGGGGAACTCCGAGATCCTCGACACCCTAATGGACATCGCCAAGTCCTATCGGGAAGACGCGGCGATGCGGGCCGAGGCGGTCAAGAGCCTGTTCCTGGCCATGAACCGCTCCCAGGTCAAGGACTTGGTGCTGGGCCTGGCCAAGGACCGCGGCCTGGACCAGGACCTGCGCGTCCCGGCCGTCTACGCGCTCTACGGGGCGAGGAACCAGTGGGAAGTCCAGGATGCCCTCAAGGACATGAGCCGCGAGTCGGACCCGGACATCCGCGTGGCGGCGATCAAGGCCCTGGGCAACGACGACCTGTTCATGCGGGCCTACTTCCACATCGGGACCCACGTGAACGGACACGTCTACGTGAGCCCCATAGAGAACGAGTAATCGGTTTACCTGCCGAAGCCATGGGCGGCTCCTGCCGAGGAGCCGCCCTGCGTTTTGGTGCCAGGCTTTCGTGAACTTAACGGCTTGGCTTCCCTGGGGGAAACCGACAATATCAGAACCTGGCTGAGGGCCCAGAACCCACTTATATCGCTCGGATGGGATACATTGGCAGGTTATGCACAGAGGGAATAGGACGTTATCAGAACCGGGTGAGAATGTAGCCGGCCACAGTCGACGTCGACAAGAATGGCTGCCCTACCTAGACGAGTTTCGACCTTGTCTGGCCGGCGACACGATCAGCCATCGTCCTTGAGAGGCCCCCGATTCCAAGTTCCGCGAAGCTGTGCCCATTGCACCTTCGAGTTCCATCCCCATAAGGCGCCTTTGAGGCGGCACAGCCAGTCGGGACTATGCATCGCTGCAGCGACGACGAAAATGCCGATGACCTTCCCGTCATCGAGAATCGGATAACCTAGCTCGTAGAAAGCGGGGCCCAGTGGTTGCTGCCTCAGCACTGGATGCCCCACCTGCACGGCTCGAAGTGCCGCGTCGGTCTTGATCTCGGACCATGCGTACGGCCCCGGCATGAGGACGTCAGAAGAAACCGCAAGGAAAGCGCCATCCCGCCTCCTCGACCATCGTGTGCTAAGGCGGCCTTCGTCGACGGCAAAATATTCAAGCCGCGCCACCTGGTTATTCTTCTCCAAGCTACGGATAGCGTCGGCCTCGGCATCGCTCAATGACCACCGCTCGTGTTCAAGCCCCTTCTTGAAGATCGTTGCTTGTCGGTCGAAGACCGTGATTAGTTTCGCGGCGTCGTTTCCCCAACAAGGAGGCCATGCGACGATGACTGCGCAGGCAGCGACCAGCAGAGCCGAGAGGCAGATCGACACAAGAACGACCCTGCGCATAGAATGATTTTAACCGGCAACCGTTACGGGCGCATTGCCTCGCAAAAGTCCAGGGGAGGGCGCAAAACGAAAGCCCTCCTTTCGGAGGGCTTCTTGTTCAGCCGTTATGATAACAGGTGAAAGTGGCTGCCGGACTAGGATTGGAGCCAGGGCTCTGCCCAAGAACAAAAAGTCGAGGCGCCCAGGCAAGCGTCGTTCAATCGACTGCCTGGGCGCCCCAGATCCTGCCGGGGACCCGCCCTGAGTCCGGAACGATACTGCGACTGCAACGGCTGCCACGGCACCGGCTTACGCTCCGCTACAACCACGTCTACGTTGACGACCGCGTCGACGACACCGGACTCAGGACGGGCTGGAGGCGACCCGACAAAAGCAGTATAGGCCCGGACCCATCCGATGTCAAGACCCAGCGAGGTCCTAGAGGGCCGTCAGCGGCGCTGGGCGGCGAGCCCTTGGATCTTGGAGAGCAGCTGGGGCCGGTCCTTGAGCACGGCCTCCAGATCCTCGGCCACGATGCGGTAGACCTCGCATTTGGACTGGGCCACGGCGCTGGCCACGCGGACGCCTCCGCTGACCAAAGCCATCTCGCCGAAGACGGCCCCCGGCTCCAAAGCAGCCAAGGTGACCCCGGCGCTGCCGAATATCTTCGTGATCGCCACCTGCCCTGAGCACAGGACATAGATGTCCTTGTCGGTTTCTTCCTGCTCGATGATGTGCTCGTCGGGATCATATCATAACCCTCCGCCGCGGCACCGTCGGTCGGCCTGCTAGGTGCGCTTGGCGGCCAGTTCCTGGAGCATGGTCCCCAGGCGGGGGTGGCTCGTGAGCACGGACTCCATGTCCCGGGCGGCGACGCGGAAGACCCGGCAATCGGCCCCGGCCGCGACGGTGGCCACACGGATGCCGTCGCGCAGCAGGGCCATCTCGCCGAAGACGGCTCCGGGCTCCAAGACGGCCAGGGTGACCCCGGCGCTGCCGAAGGTCTTGGTGATGAGCACCTGGCCGGAGCACAGGATGTAAAGGTCCTTGCCCGCCTCGTCCTGCTCGATGATGTGCTCGTCAGGAGCGTAGGCGAAGAAGCCCGAGTTCGGCAGCAGCTTCGGGACGTCTTCGACCTCGATCTCGGGCGAGAACCCCGCCAGGCGGAACGCCTCGCGCAGCATCGCCAGGGTCTGGTCATCGCGTCCGAGTTTCTCACCCATGTCCGTTCCCCCCCGGGAGTCCTTCCACTCCGGCCGCATGCCCGCAAGGGGCGCAGGCGGCTTGCTCCGCCGGCTCCCCGAAAGACATCAGCCAGTTGAGCGCCAGGGCCAGGACCGTCCCGAAGGCGATGCCCGCGATGTTCAAGCCTCCCACGGAGAAGCCCTTGATGCCCAGTCCGGTGGCCACGATGATGGAGGAGCCCGCCACTATGAGGTTCCTCTGCCGGCAGAAATCCACCCTGGCATCCACCCAGATCTTGGCGCCCATGATGGTGATCAGGCCGTAGAGCACGAGGGTCACCCCGCCCAGCACCGGCGCGGGGATGGATTGGATGACCGCGCCGAACTTCGGGCTGATCCCCAGGACCATCGCGATGCACGCGGCCATGATGAAGTTGTAGACGCTGAAGACCCGCGTGATGGCCATCACGCCCATGTTCTCCGCGTAGGTCGTCTGCGGAGTCCCCCCGCCCAGGGCCGAGACCAAGGTGGCCAGGGCGTCTCCCAGGTAGGCCCGGCCCAGGTGCGGGCTCAGGTCCCGGTCGATGCAGGTGGAGATGGCCGCGATGTGCCCCTTGTTCTCCGCCACCAGCACGACGAAGATGGGCGCGATCACCAGCACCCCGTTCCAACTCCAGGAGGGCGTCTGGAACGGCGGCACCCCGAGCCAGGAGGCGTCGCGTATGGCGGCCATGGCCGCCGGGTCCAGCCGGCCCAGGCCCGCGGTCAGGGCGTAGCCCACCACCACCCCGGTCAGGATGGGCAGGAGCCGGAGGAAGCCCCGCAGGTAGACCGAGACCAAGGCCGCGGTCAGGAAGGTCACGCTCGCGACGGCCAGCCGCGCCAGGTCGTCCCCGTCGCGGATGGCGAAGCTCTCGTTGAGGGAGTTGGCCACGGCGGAGGCGGCGAGGTTCAGCCCGATGATGGCGACCACGGTGCCCGTCACCACCGGAGGCATGAGCCGGTCCACCCAGCCCGAGCCCCATCTCATGGTGGCGCCCGCGGCCAAGCCGTAGAGGAATGCCGCGGCGGCTATGCCGCAGAGGGCGAAGGGTATGTTCTCGGGCTTGCCCCCGGTCACGGCCAGGACCGGGCCGATGAAGGCGAAGGAGGAGCCCAGGTAGCTCGGCACTTGGAAGCGGGTGGTGAAGACGAAGATCAGGGTCCCGACGCCGGAGAAGAACAGGGCCACCTGGGGATTGAAGCCCATGATGATGGGCGCCAGCACCGTGGCCCCGAACATGGCCACCACGTGCTGCAGGCCCATGGGGATGAGCTTGGGCAAGGGGATGCGGTCTTCCGGCATGTAGAGCGGCTTGTTCGGCATCAGCCCTCCTCAGAGCCCCCGCCTGGGGCAGACCCGGTTCAGGGCGCAGCCCGGGCAGTCCGGGTTGCGCGCGAAGCAGACCCGGCGTCCGTGCCAGACCATGGCCTGGCTGAAGAAGATCCAGTCCCGCTTCGGAACGGACTTCATGAGGTCGACTTCGACCTTCTCCGGGTCCGTCTGGGCGGTCAGGCCCAGGCGGAAGGCGACCCGCTTCATATGGGTGTCCACCACGATGCCGCTGGCCTTGCCGTAGGCCGTGCCCAGGATCACGTTGGCGGTCTTGCGCGCCACGCCGCGGAGCTCGAGCAGTTCCTCCATGGTGTCCGGCACCTTGCCGTGGTGCTCGGCGACGAGGATCTTCGCGGTCTCCTGGATGGACTTGGCCTTGGAGCGGAAGAAGCCCGTGGAGCGGATGTCCGCCTCGAGCTCGGCCGTGTCCGCCTTGGCGTAGTCCGCGGCGCTGCGGTATTTTTTGAAGAGCGCCTTGGTCACCAGGTTGACGCGCTTGTCCGTGCACTGGGCGGAGAGGATGGTGGCCACCAGCAGCTCGAGAGGCGTCTTGTGGTCGAGCTCGCAGTTCGCGTCCGGGTAGAGCTGGCGCAGGCCCTTAAGGAGCGCGGCGGCTTTCACTCGCTGCGCCCCGCCTCGTGGACCTGGATGTAGCGCCGGAAGACCAGCAGGCCGATGGGCGTGATCATGGCCATGATCCCGATGATGAGCCACATGGTCCCGGAGTCGCGCGGCCCGGTCGCGGGGCAGTAGGACTGCAGCAGGAAGCCCGAGATGCTGCCCACGAAGAACTTGGCGACGAAGTAGGGCAGCAGCGAGAGCGCCATGTAGGAGCCCTCCTGGCCCTTGGGCGCGATCGCGGCCGGGTACTCGTAGAGGCGCGGGGAGTAGAAGGCCTCGCCCACGGAGAGCAGGACCATGCTCAGCACGATGGAGACGTAGAGCGGGTTGACCGACGGGTCCTTGACCCCGAGCCAGCGGTGCGCGATGAGGTCTCCCAGCCAGCCGTCGGCCAGGGGCTGGAACCAGGCCGGGGGCATGGCCATGAAGAACACGGAGCAGGCCGCGATGAAGCTGCCGATGATGACCACCCGATAGGCGGACATCTTCTGGGTCAGGGCCCCCACGATGGGCACCAGGATGACGATGAGCACGGGGTTGAGCACGCCGAAGATGCGGCCGATGGGCGCGCCCTCGCCCAGCTCCCGGATGCCGTACTTGGGGAAGGTGTAGTGCATGTGGTAGAAGATGAGCCGCACGCACACCACCAAGGTCAGGAAGACCAGGAAGCGGTAGAAGGCCGGCTGGGTCCAGAGGTGGGCGAAGATGCGCACCCAGTCCTTGAGCGCGTCGCGCGAGGAGAGCCAGAGCGCCTTGGCCAGCGACTCCCCGGGGTACTTGGACTTCTCGGGGTTGTTGCGCACCCCCTCGTCGGTCACCTCGATGCCGCCGCGCAGGAAGAAGTAGATGATGAGCAGGTTGGGGATGGTGAAGAGGAAGCCCAGGAAGATCAGGGTCTGATAGGTGCTCAGGGTCGCGCCCAGCACCGGCAGGGTGTAGTGGCCGTACTCTCCCAGGGCCGTGCGCACCTTGTCGAAGGTGTAGCCGGAGATGGCGAAGCCCACGTTCATCATGGCGTAGAAGATGGAGAAGGACATGGAGCGCTGGGCCGTGGTGGCGTAGCGCTTGACCGCGGCCACCATGACCGGGGTCATGAGCGCCTCGCCCAGGGCCAGGGGCAGCAGGCCGCCGGCGAGGGCGACCCACTGCGAGAGGCAGAAGGCCATGATCCCGCGCGCGAGGATGCACGCGCCGAAGCCGATGAGGAAGGCCTTGCGCACGCCGATGGCGTCCACCAAGGAGCCGACCATCACCGTGAACAGGGTCATGAAGGTGGACCAGGTCGCGATGACGAAGCCCGCGCGCACGTCGCTGTAGCCCAGGTCCGAGGAGAGCCAGAGCACCAAAGTCGAGTTGACCAGGCCGTAGGCCACGATGGCCAGGATCTTGCAGCCGAAGATGATCCAGAGCTCGCGGACCGCGCCCTTGAGGACCAGGAACCTTCCGAGGAAGGACGAATCGGCGCCTTGGGATTGAGCCATCAGACCCCCTTCACGGCTGTCAAGACGAAGGGGATGGTAGCAATTTCAACGATTCTTATGCTGGCCCTGGCGGCCGGCCTGCGGGCCGGTCTCCAGGAAGAGGAAGCGCACCGGGAAGCCGTAGCTCCGGGAGAGCTCGGCCTCGCGGGCCTTGAGGAACTCCGCGAGCTCGGGCTGATGCCCCACGTCGAAGGAGAAGACCACCTCGTCGAACTTCGAGCCGAGGGACCGCTCGAGCAGGGCGCGGTTCTTCACGTAGCAGTCGAGCTTGGCGATGACCTTATCGCGCAGGACGTCCTCCGGGGCCAGCTG
>JAQUNT010000040.1 GCA_028717525.1 Elusimicrobiota bacterium | reverse complement strand
CTTCGTGATGAGCGCCTCCTTCAGCAACCAGACCATGGCCCAGATCGACCTCTGGACCAACCGGGGCAAGGGCAAGTACGAAAACAAGGTCTACGTCCTGCCCAAGCTGCTCGACGAGAAGGTCGCGCGCCTGCACCTGGGCAAGCTGGGAGCCAAGCTCACCAAGCTGACCAAGGCCCAGGCCGACTACCTGGGCATCAGCCCCGACGGCCCCTTCAAGGCCGAGAACTACCGGTACTAAACTGATCCGGCGCATCATCCGTCGGATATTCGGGACCAAGGCTGCGGCGGAGCCTGCGCACAAGCACGCCCCGGCCCATCCTCACAAGCCGGCCCACGAGCCTCACAAGCCGGTCCATGAGCCCCCCCAGACCGGGGCCTTCGCCAAGTTCGGCCTCCTGCCCGAGCTCTTCAAGGCCGTGCAGGCCTTGGCCTATAAGGAACCGACGCCCATCCAGGCCCAGGCCCTGCCTCCGGCCCTGGCCGGCCAGGACGTGCTGGGCTCGGCCATGACCGGCAGCGGCAAGACCTTGGCCTTCGTCCTGCCCTTGCTGCAGAAGCTGATCCTCTCGCGTCGGGAGCGGCCCGCCGCGGCGTCGCCTAAGGGACGCGTGACGGAACATCCGGTCCGCGCCCTGGTCCTGGTGCCCACCCGGGAGCTGGCGGCCCAGGTGGAGAGAGCGGTGCGCGAGCTGACCAAGTTCTCCCAGGCGCGCTGCGTGCTGATCATCGGCGGGGCGTCCTTCCATGAGCAGCTCCAGGCCCTGCGCAAGGGCGCGGACATCGTGGTGGCCACGCCCGGGCGGCTCTTGGACCACTACGGCCGGCGCCAGATCCGCCTCGACACCCTCGAGGTGGCGGTGCTCGACGAGGCCGACCGCATGCTGGACATGGGCTTCATGCCGGACATCCGGCGCATCATGCAGGCCCTGCCCAAGCAGCGCCAGACCATGATGTTCTCCGCCACCATCCCGCCGGAGGTAGCGCGGGTGGTCGGCGAGTTCATGCGCGAGCCGGTGCGCATCTCCATCGACGCGGACAACACCCCGGCCACGGGCATCCGGCAGGCCCTCTATCCCATAAACTCCGGGGAGAAGTTCGAGCTCCTGCACTTCATCCTCAAGAAGACCCAGGTCAAGTCCGCGGTCATCTTCACCCGCACCCGCTCCCGCGCCAACCAGGTGGCGCGCTTCCTGGAGCTGCGCGGCGTGAAGGTGGCGGCCCTGCACTCGGACAAGACCCAGGCCCAGCGCGACCTGGCCATGGAGGGCTTCCGGCAGCAGAAGCACCAGATCCTGGTGGCCACGGACATCGCGGCCCGCGGCCTCGACGTGCGCCACATCAGCCACGTCATCAATTTCGACGTGCCCCTGCACCCGGAGGACTACGTGCACCGCGTGGGCCGCACCGGCCGCGTCTTCGCCACGGGCGACGCCATCACGCTGATGGGCCTCGATGAGGAGCGCTTCGTGGCCGCCATCGAGAGGCTCATCGGCGCGCCCATCCCGCGCCTGGCCTTCCCGGAGTTCCCCTACAAGGTGCCGCCGCAGATGAAGGCCTACAAGCAGCCGGCGATGCAGCGCTTCAAGTTCCGCCGGCGCATCGCGCGCTCCAGCAGCCACCGCTTCCGCCGGCGATAGCGGAAGTTCCGTCGGTGCCGGCGGTAGCCGCTAGCGGCGGCCCGGCGCGCCCCCCCGCAGGATGGCGTCCCAGACGCCCTCCCCCTCCCCGATCAGCCGGCCCAGTCCCGGCTCCACAGGAGCATACGGCTTAGAGTTTAACCGTGCCCCGGGGCTTGTCAATGACGGACCCTATAGCCCATCTTAGCCTGGGCCGTTTGTCGGGCCGTTCCAGGCCCGCACGGCTCAGGCGGCATTGCGGCGGACGTGGTAATCTGGATAGGCATGGTGGCTTTCCGCAGTCTCGTGGGCCTGGGCACGGCCTGTGCCGTGCTTCTTGCCTCGCCCGTTCAAGCCGCTACCGTGGCTCGCGTCGCCGCAGGCCCGGCAGGCGTCCGGGGCGTGCCGGCCGCGGTGGTTTCCGCACCTGGCCTATCCTCGGACCGGCTCTCCTTGGTCTCGCTGACTCCCTCCTCCCTGGCCGGCTCCTTCCTGGCCGCGCCTGTCCCGATCCCCGCCCCGGGCCTCTCCGCCCTGCCCGCCCCTGCGGCTCCGGCGCCCGCCCCGCCCTCGGCCGTTCTAGGCCTGGCTTTGTCCCAGCCCGGAGAGCCGCTGGCCGTCAACGGCGTGGCCGTGCCCACGGCGCAGGCTGTGGCGGACCTGCCTGCGGCCGCGGCCAAGGAATCCGGGGACCGGGTCATGGACGCGGTCCTGAGCCAGGCCAGCCCGGCCGCCGCCGCAAGCACCGCGCCCGAGCCGTCCGCTGAGACGCTGCCGCGGCCGCGCCTCGCGCGCCGTCTCGCGGTCTACGCGTCGAGGATCTGGCACCTGCACTATCCCTGGCGGGACTGGGGCCACGTGTCCGGGGACATGGCCTCGGACGACAAGGTCAAGGCCACCAACGGCGAGCACCCGGTGGAGTCTTTGCGCGCGGTGCTCGACCGCACGGGCTGGAAGCCGGAGAACCCCGCCGGCTTCTCGGTCTCCTTCACGGCCGCGCTCATGGAGATCGCGCGCAAGCTCTGGGGCGAGGGCTGGATCAAGCGCTGGAGGGAGGCTTTCTCCTGGCGCACGGGCCGGGGCTCGCCGCGCATGGAGATGCTGCTCACAGGCTTCCACTTCATGTACGGCCTGCTGCCCTGGGGCCCGGCCGCGGACGCCTTGGTGCGCTGGAACGTGGGCTATCACGAGACGCTCATGCGCGAGTACTGGGGCCCTCCGGCGCCCGGGCAGATGCGGATCTTCCGGCCGCCCGAGGTGGGGTTCAGCCCGGAGCTGGTGCCGGCCTTGGTCAAGGCCGGAGTGCAGGTGGTGGTGGTGGACAGCCACCACATCAGCCGCTCCTTGCAGGGCTACGACGCCTCGGGCATGCCCAACGTCAGCCCGCCCAACCCGGCGGACCAGAGGAACCGCTCGCCCTATCCCGTCGACTACCAGACCACGGGCAAGGACGGCCGGCTCACCAAGGATGCCCTCCCCTACTCCTATCTGCCGCACTGGCTGCGCTACACGGACCCGGCCGACGGCAAGCAGTACAAGCTCATCGTCTTCCCCATGACCGGCGGGCCGTCGTACATCGCCGGCTACCAGGATTTCCCCACCGAGCTGGTGGACAACGCGGCCAAGTCCGGCCTCGACGGCCGGCCCTTGGCCATGGCCCTGGACACGGACGGGGACAACGCCTGGGGCGGCGGGTACAGCAGCTACATGGAATCCACGCCCAGGCTGGCGCAGTGGCTGGACTCCAACGGACATCATTTCGGCACCATCCAGGAGTATCTGGCGCGCTATCCTGTGCCTGAGGACGACGTGCTGGACTGGGTGGAGCCCGGAGCCTGGCCCAACGCGGACTGGGGCTCGCCCCAGCTGCACCGCTGGCTCTGGCCGCCCATAGCGCCCGGGCCGCAGGGTCGGCCGGTCTTCACCCCTTCGGCCTGGAACTTCAAGCTGCAGTTCCACGCCCTGCTGACCATGGCCGTGCACTACCTGCTGCAGGGCGAAGCCGCCTTGAAGGCCCGGGACCCGGGCTGGAAGACGGACATGGGGCGCATCGTGAAGGCTGACGCGGGCGCGGCCCGGAATCCCTGGGAGGCGGCCGTGCAGGCGGTGCTGCGCGCCTTCGATTCCGGACACGTGTACTACGGGCCGGAGACGGACCTGGTGCAGTGGCCCCTGCGCGCGGCCAAGGCCGCGGTGGACGCGGTCCTGCCGCTATTGGCCGGCCGCTCCTTCGCGGCTCCGACCATCTGGGGGCCGTCGCGCTTCCCCTGGAACCCGGGCGGGGAGAACCGGGGCGAGCTCTACGGCTGGCAGAGCCGGCAGTACGGCCCGGAGTTCGACGTGTTCGGCTTCGCCTTCTCGGCCGCTGGCCTCAAGCGCGTGGAGCTGAAGTGGCGCGTGTCCAAGGACGGCCGGACCGCGCCCCGGGCCGAGGACCTGGTCTACGGTGAGGCGGCGGGCTGGCAGAGCACGGCCATGGAGCTGCGCGACCCGTACGGCCAGGTGGAGTGGAAGGGCCTGCCCCAGTCCGAGCGCGTGGCCCAGCTGCCGCAGCTGGCCCACGCCCGCGTGGCCGCGGGCGAGGACGTGCTGGTGGACTACTACATCGAGGCCGAGGGGCAGGACGGCCGGGTCCAGCGCTCGCCCATCGCGCACGTCTGGGTCGGCCGGCCGGCCGGGCGCTGAGCCCGCGGGCATTGACCTAGGCCCGCTGACAAGGTAAAGTACCAGCGGATGGCTGGGCGCCCCGTACTCGTCTTACTCTGCGCCGTTTCTCTGGCCGCGGCCGCGCCGGCGCAGCGCGGGCCGGCGGACGGCCGCGCCGCCGTCGATTGGGTCAGGATCTCCAGCGGGACCTTCCTGATGGGCTCCGAGGCAGCGCCGAACAGCAGCCCCCGGCACCAGGTCCTGGTGCGCTCCTTCGAGCTGGCCCGGACCCCGGTCACCTTCCGGCAGTACCGGGCCTGCGTCGCCGCGCAGCGATGCACCCCCCCTCATGTCGCGGACGAGACCTGCCTGGGCTTCACGTCCTCGGGCTGGACCAAGGACCCCCTGCCCCTGGAGTTCCAAGGCGACGACCAGCCGGTGGTCTGCGTGGACTGGGAGCAGGCCGGGGCCTTCTCCAGATGGGTGGGCGGCCGGCTGCCCAGCGAGGCGGAGTGGGAATACGCGGCCCGCAGCCAGGGCCGGGACGCCGCCTACCCCTGGGGCGACGAGGCCCCGACCTGCGACCGGGCCGTGTTCGATGACGGCCGCGAAGGCTGCGGCCGCTCGGCGACGTGGCGGGTCTGCTCCCGTCCCCGGGGGAACACGGAGCAGGGTCTCTGCGACATGGCGGGCAACGTCATGGAGTGGATGCAGGACGCGTACCACAGCTCGTACCTGGGCGCGCCCGGGGAGTGCGACGTCTGGGAGGACCCGGAGGCAGCCAAGCGCGTGGTCCGCGGCGGCTCCTGGTACAACGGGAACAGCCTGCTCCCGGCCACGGCCCGCGGAGGCGTGGTCCCTGACCTGCCCTCCCGTCTGATCGGGTTCCGCCCCATGCGGCTGAGCCCGGGCGAGCCGATGCAGCCCGCAAAATAGGGATCTAAGGAGGGAACAGTATGAGAACGGCATTGATGGCAGCGCTGGTCTGGACCGGCTTGTGCGTGCCGGCCCTGGCCCAGAACAAGACCTCGGCCAAGGACCTCCTGGTCAAGAGCGAGGTCCAGACCGCGGTCAGCATGCTCCAGGCCATCTACCACAAGCACCAGCAGGGAGAGATGACCTTGGACCAGGCCAAGAAGCTCGGCGCGGACCTCCTGCGCGAGCTCAGCTACGGCAGCGACGGCTACTTCTGGGCCGACACCAGCGAAGGCGTCAACGTCGTCCTCTACGGACGCAAGGACGTGGAAGGCCGCAACCGCCTCGAAGACAAGGATGAGAAGGGCACCTGCTACATCAAGGAGTTCCTGGCCAAGGCCAAGGCCGGCGGCGGCTTTGTGGAATACTGGTTCACGAAGAAGGGCGGCGCCAAGACCATGCCCAAGAGGTCCTACGTCGCGCCCTTCGCGCCCTTCGGCTGGGTCGTGGGCAGCGGCTACTACCGTTGAGCGGGCTCTCCCGCAACGCCTACATATTGCGCCGACTCGGCGTCAGGAGCGATGAGCTCCGGCCATTGGACAAGAACCAGAGGCTGCGCCTCATCCTCTGGCGCGTCTTCTGCCGGCCCTTCACCGCCCCTTCCCTGCCCCTGTTCTGGCGCTACTGGAACCCGTTCTACGGATACTACCTCGGTAAGTACGTCTACCGCCCCTGCCGCAGGATGCTGCCCCATCCTATATCCGTTCTGGCCACTTTCGCGTTCTGCGGCTTCTTCCTGCACGACATCCTGGGCTGGCCGGCCTACGCCTCGCTCAAGGGCGGGATCGCCCCACCCCACAACATCACCACCTGGTTCCTGATCATCGCCCTGGGCCTGGTCGTCTCGGAGAAACTCGGACTCCGCTTCGACAGCCTGGCTCCCCGGGCGCGCGCCGGGATCCACCTGGCCTACCTCTGCGGCACCTATCTCCTGATGCGCCTCGTGGTCTGAGCCTCAGAAGCCGCACGATGCGGAGGCCGCCGAAGAGGTCCTGGAAGTCCTTCTGGGAGGCGGAGGGCATGAACTCGGCCGCCTCGGCCAGCCAGACCAAGCCCAGGGTCCGGCGCCGAAGATTCTGTGGTATCATAGGCTTAGCCATGAGCCCCGAGCCGGATTCCCAGCCCCCGCAGGACCCGGAAGCCCTCAAGAAGAAGCTGGAGGATTACCTCTCCGAGGGAGAGCCGTCCATCCCCCAGCCTGAGCCCAAGAGAGAAGAAGAGGAGAAGAAGAAAGGCGGCGCCGCTTTGCCGGCCGGCGCGCAGTCAGGGACGGGCGGCGCCGGCATAGGCGCCTCGGCCTCGGGCTCGGCCGGGCTGGGCAGACTGGCCGGCATCGTCATCCGCGGGGCCGCCCCGGCCGGCGCCGGCTCCTCCGGGAGCGCGGCCGCCCTCTGGGGCAAGCTCGGCGCCTTGCTCATGAGCAAGGGCTTCGTCGTCCTGACGGCCACGGCCATCGTGGCGGGCGCCGGCGCGGCCTTGACCAACCACCGCCCCAGCGCCTCCCAGAACCCCATCGTGCGGCGCCTGGTGGCGGACATGCGCTCGGCCATCCCGGTGCACAGGGTGAACCGGGACCTCACCGGGATGTCCCTTTCCCTGTTCGCGCAGGCCATGAAGAAGGAGCTCGGCTGGGGCGCCGCCGGGGAGCAGCCGGGCGCGGCCGCCCCGGCGGCCGCGGACCAAGCCGCCAGCTCCAGCGCGGCTGGGGCCGCTGCGGCCGATGCGGCGGGCGGAGCCTCCCCGGGGGTCCTGGCCGAGGGTGAGGAAGCTGGCGGCGAGGGCAAGAAGTTCGTCCAGCCCCGCCTCAAGTCGTCGAGCCTGGGCGCGGGCGGCAGCTTCGGCGGCCGCGACATCTTCTCCGGCAGCGGCATCAGCGGCGGGGCGCCCAAGTTCGGCGACGGCTTCGACCGGGGCAAGATCATAGGCTTCCAGGGCCCCCAGAAGGCCAAGGCCAGCGGAGGCCGCTTGATCGCCGGCCGGCCCGCGGGCAGCTCCTACGCGCGCGTCAAGGGCCTCGACAAGAGCAGCCGGTCTCTGGCCCAGCTGCGCGGCATGAGGACCATGAACCCGTCCCTGCGCGCGGGCGGGGCCAGGGCCTCGGAGGCCAACCGGGAGGCCGCTCTGGAGCAGTTCGAGGCGACCCGCGTCGACGGCGCGGGCTCCGTGCCCGCCCTGCCGGACGGCACGGCCGCGGCCCAGGTCCCAGCCACCCCGGGCGGGCTCGGCGGCACCGGCGGCACGACCGGGAGCACCGCCTCGGAAGTCGATCCCGTGGACACCTGCACGGACCAGCAGTACTGGGACGGCTCCGCCTGCAAATCCATCTACACCAGCACCCCGGGCCAGAACGCCACCCCCTGGCAGGACAAGGCCGACCAGGCCAAGGACCTCATCCTGGCGGGCTGCCTGCTGGGCCTGCTGGCCACCGTCCTCTACAAGATCTACGACAAGATCAAGAACGGGCCGCAGGCGGCCTACGCCACGGTCATCCTGATCGCCGCCCTCGTCTGCCTCCTGGCCGCGGTGGCCTGCGCCGTGGCGGCCATCTCGCTGGGCTCCCAGATCAACAGCATGGGCGGCAGCCCCCAGGGGACCTTGGATATGGTGGCCGGCGGCGCGGTGATCCTCGGCACCCTGGCCGCCATGTTCGGGGAGGGCAGCACCTCCACCTACGGGGCCGTGGCCCTCGCCATCCTGTTCATCTGCGAGCTGGTCGCGCAGATGCTCTGAGGCGGGGCCTCAGTCCAGCCAGTCCTTGTCCTGGAGCTTCTTGGGCAGGTACTTCTTGGTCAGGTACTGGAAGTCCTTGTTGGCCAGGGCGTCGAGCTCGAACTTGAGGCCCACGGAGAGCATGTGCCGGATCTCCTTCTGCCACTCCTTCTTCTGGAACCAGGGGTAGTTGAGCAGCTCCTTGGCGCGGGACACGTCCTTCTCGTTGAGCTTGATGCCCACGTTGCGCGGCAGGCCGTACTTCTCGGGGTCGTGGCTGGAGAGGCCGATGAACTTGGCCTCCGGGATGGCCATGCGCTGGCTCTCGAAAGCCAGGTTGATCGAGCCCTGCTTGACCACGGAGTAGATGTAGTACCCCCAGGGGTCGTTGTCCACGAGCACGTAGACCGGGAGCTTCTTTTCGTCGTTGAGCCGGCGCGCCAGGCGCCGCACGCCGCGCGGGGGCTGGCCGTTGCCGGTCAGAAGGATGCAGTTGTACTTTTTCCAGAACTTATCCTCGGCCAGGCGGTTCCACTGGGTGCCTTTCTCGACGAGCAGGACGAAGTCCGCGGTGCACTTCTTGATCTGCACGTAGTCGGGCTCCACGATGGAAGGCACGGAATAGCCGCCCTTGCCGAGCTTGGCGCAGTCCACGGTGTCGCCGTCGTCGAGCACCGTCAACGGACCGATGACGGTACCGGCGTTCTCGGCCCGGACATGGAGCTCCTCGCGCAGGGCCTCCAAAGCGACCTCCAGGTCCTCGATCAGCGGGTCCGATTCATTCTGGCCGTCAAAGGTATTCTCATGGGAATCGGCGATGGTGTGCTTGGCGCGGTAGTAGATCTCCCGGAGGCTCGTGGTCAGGCCCGCGCGCTGCAGCTCGGCCAAGGCGTCGCCGACGAGCATGGTCTGCATGAACTTCTTGGCCATGCCCACGTTGAAGAAGGTCCGGTCCTGGGTGTTGGACCCCATCTCGATGATGCGCTTGCGCTCGTTGAACTTGACGTTGGAGAGCGAGCGCACCGGGATCTCGATGGCCGGGTCGCGGCCTTTCTCAGCGGCGCGGATCACGAGGTCCGCGAGGCCCACGAGCTTCTTCTCTACGGCTCCGGAGGTGTGAGTGGATTTTGCCATGGTCCCTCGCGCTACTTCTTCCGCTTCTTCGCGGCCGGCTCGGCGGCCCTGGGGCCGCCGCCCCTGGAGGGCTGCCGTCTTCCTCTCCCGGAAGGGGTGGCCTTCGTGGCCTTGGGCTTCTCGACCTTGGGAGCGTGCTCCAGGGGCAGCTCGGGCTGGGGCGCCGTGGGCTGCGGCGGCTCGGGGGTCCCCTCGGGCGGGATCTCCACGGGGACGTCTCCCTCGACGCCTTCCGCGGTGACGATGATGGAGTCGGGCAGGCCCTCGGGACCGCCCTTCTTGCCCAGGATCTCGTCGGTCTTCTCGCCGCCGGTGCGCTTCATGGCGATCTTCATGAGCTGGCCCTTGAGCTTCTCGGCCGCCAACTTGCCGCCCTTGAGGCGCTTGCAGGCCTGGGCCACCTCCTCGATGTAGAGCTCGAAGATGTTGCGGCGGTGGTGCTCGTGCTTGGCGTGCTCTTTTCTCTTGAGGAAGATGCCCAGGCGCCGGCCGCACTCCTGCATGGCCAGCTTGATCTCCTTGCGGATCTCGTCGTAGTCCGCGATGGCTTCCTTGGACTCGCTGGTGAAGGGGACCCAGACCGAAGCCATGTGCACGAAGATGACCATGGGCCCGGCGGGCAGGGCCCCGCGCGACTGCGAGACCCCGTAGTTGCGCCAGGAGGTGTCCAGCACGGCCTGGTAGGTGCAGCAGCCCGACTGCTGGTAGAGCAGGGGCACCCGGTTGGCGAAGCGCAGCACGCGCGCCAGCTCCGACTCCTCGTCCTTGTGCTCGCCCTCGGCCATGGGGGCCTTCTTCTCGACCACTTGCGCGGCGTCCGGGCCCCTGCCGAAAGCCAGGCCGGCCTCGATGATGAAGGGGTTGCCGCGGTACACGGCGGGCGGACGGGTCACGGCGGTGTAGAAGTCCGCCTTGATCTGCTTGTAGAGGCCGGTGAGGATGGCCTTCTCGCCGATGGGCGAGATGCAGTTGGTCGGCGGGGCCATGATCTTGGTGGCCTGGATGGCCTTGTAGATCTTGTCCGCGGTCTCGCCCATGATGTTGCGCGGCTTGGCGTGCGAGTCGACGCCCGCGGTCTTGCAGATCTCCTCGGCCACGCGGGG
>JAQUNT010000039.1 GCA_028717525.1 Elusimicrobiota bacterium | reverse complement strand
CTGTGCGAGACTTCCCTGGCGGTTCTGCTGCACGCGCAGGGAGGGACCGCCGAGGCCGAGCGGCTGTTCGACCGGGCCGTGCGGCGCGCGCGGCGGGCCAGGATCCACACACACCTCGAACTGTTCACCTGAACAGGTCTCCGGGGTCCAGCGGAGCGCTATGGACACGTTGCAGGTCGGCGGCGGACTCCCCCTGCGCGGCAGGCTGCGCCCGCCGAGCGACGAGACCCTGTCCCACGTGGCCCTCCTGCTCGGGGCCATGGCCGGAGGCCATACGATCGTGGAGCGCCTATCCCCTTCCCTCGACGTGCATTGCACCTGGTCCTGTCTCATGGACCTGGGGGTCGCCATCTCCTCCACGACCGACGGGGAGCAGACCGCGGTCCGCGGCCTGGGCTGGCGGGGGTTGGCCCAGCCCAAGCTGTGCCTCAAGGCCGGCGAGTCGGGGGCCACGGTGCGGCTCCTGATGGGAGTCATCGCCGCCAATCCGATCGCGGCCGATATCATCGGCGACGAAGGTCTGCGGCGCTTCCCCTTGCTCGATGTGGCGGCCGCTCTGCGGCGGATGGGCGCCGCCGTCCACCTGCAGCGCGGCAGCGACTGCGCCCCGGTCTGCGTGCTGGGCCGGGCGCTCAAAGGGGCCAGCCACGTCCTGCCGCAGGCGTGCGAGCACCTAAGAGCCGCCGTCCTGCTGGCCGGGACCATGGCTCTCGGGGAGACCTCGGTGACCGAGCCGTTCCCGTCCGATACGCGCCTGGAGGGCCTGTTGGCCCTGTTCGGGGCGGATATCAGGAGAAAAGGCCTCACGACCACGGTGAAGGGCGGCAAGAATCTGGCCGGCAGGCGCCTGGCCGTGGCCCCCGACCTGTCCTGGGCCGCGTTCTGGGCCCTGGCGGCCGGGCTCAACCCGGGCAGCGAGCTCTTCATCGAGGGGGTCGCTCCGGAGGACTCCCGCTCCGGGGTGCTCGCGGTCCTCCTGCTCATGGGCCTGCGGTCGGACTGGCTTGCGGGCGGGTTCCGGGTCCGGAGCCAGAGGCTTCACGGAGCGGATCTGCCCGCCGATCAGGCGGCCGCGGACCTGCCGCTGCTGGCCGTGGCCGCGTCCCAGGCCAAGGGAGCCAGCCGTCTGCGCGGCGCTCTGGCCGGCGGTCCGGAACAGGCCGCCCGGCTCCTCGGTCTGCTCGATAGCCTCGGCGTCCGCGCCGGGGCCGAGGGCGAGGACCTGGTGGTGTCTGGGCCGACCCCGCTGAGGCCGGGCCGCGTCTCAGTCTGCGAGGATGAGCGGCTGGCCCGCGCGGGACTGCTGGCCGGGCTTCTGGACGAAGGCGGAACGGTGGTCTCCGAGGCCGGGATCGTGTCCGACCGATATCCGCGCCTGCTCAAGCAACTGGCCCGGCTAAGATAGTGGTGGTGCCACGGGTCAACTTTCAACTTACTCTGAAAAGGGACGTGGAAAGTTAAGAAAGTTGACCCGTGGCACCTAGATTCCTAGATTTTGAAGTCGTGCCCGAGATAGAGCTCCCGGGCCTTGGGATCTTCCAGCAGTTGCTTGGAGTTGCCCTCCACGAGGATCTTCCCGTCGAAGATCAGATAGGCGCGCTCGATGATGGGCAAGGTCTCGCGCACGTTGTGGTCCGTGATCAATATCCCGATGCCCCGGTCCTTGAGCGCCGAGATCATGGTCTTGAGGTCGCCGACCGTGATCGGGTCGATGCCCACGAACGGCTCGTCGAGCATGATGATCTTGGGGTCGCTGATCATGGCCCGGGCGACCTCCAGGCGCCGCTTCTCCCCGCCCGACAAGGTCCAGGCCTTCTGCCGCCGGAGCTCCCACAGTCCGAACTCCTCCAGAAGGTCCTTGACCCGGCGCATCTGCTCCAGGCGGCTGGGCACGGTGCGCTCCAGGACCGCGCGCAGGTTCTCCTCCACGCTCAGGCCCCGGAACACGGTCGGCTCCTGGGCCAGGTAGCCCAGGCCCCGTCGGGCGCGCGCGTACATGGGCAGGGCTGTGACGTCCTCGTCGTCGATGGCGATCACACCGGACTCCGGTGTGATGAAGCCCGCCAGGCTGTAGAAGGTCGTGGTCTTGCCGGCCCCGTTGGGCCCGAGCAGGCCTACGATCTCGCCGGAGGAGACCTCCAGGGTCACGCCCTGCACCACCTGGCGGTCCCCGTAGGACTTGCGGATGTCGCCGGCGCTGAGCTTCATGGCTTTTTCTTCCCCGGCTGCTCTTTGAACCTGATCCAGCCCTGGGTCCGGCCGTCCGCCTGCATCCGGTCCGGCCTCTGCAGGGCGGTCACCCGGTCGCCTTGGACCGCGCCGGTCCAATCGCCCTGCAGGACGTGCACCACCGGCCGCCCGCCCGTCACGGTGAGCTTGCCCTCGGCCGCCTCGTAGTCGGCCTGATCGCCCCAGAGCGCCAAGCGCGGGCCCCAGACATGCACCCGTCCGGACAGGCGGACGCGCTCCTGTCCCTCCCAGTCGATGCGCTGGGCCGAACCCTCGTCGGGGGGCCCTGCGGGCGGGATGCGGGAGTAGGCGACCAGGCCGCCCTTGGGCGGCGACAGCCGGCCCCGGCCGGTCCTCTGGGCGAATTCGGCGGTCTCCCCGGAGACCTCGATGCGGTCGCCGGACTTGAGCGTATGCTGGAGTCCCACGTGCCCGCGCGCGTTCCAGAGCTGCGCCTCGTGCCGGAACAGCGCCCAGTCCGAGGTCAGCAGGCTCGGCCCCTTGCGGTAGCTCACCTCGCCGATGAACTCCTCCTCGCGGCGGGGAGCCCGGCGGATGACCCATTCCTTGCTGCGCACCACCCCGCCCACGACGCGATGGGACGCGTCGCCCCCGGAGGGGGCCGCGGCTTGGACGGAGGCCGTCAGGGACAGCAGGAGAGCCCAGGTCACGACTTGCCCTCCTTGACCTCGGCGCGCTGGTTGAAGATGCGGATCTCGGAGAGGTCCGGCCTGGCCTCCAGGCCGCGGCCGCGCAGACGGCCTTCCGGCCTCTTGACCAACACCTCGGCGTCCGTGAGGAATCGGTCGCGCTTGGCGGAATAGGTCATGGCGTCCGTCTCCAGGACCGAGCGGTCCTCCAGGGCCTCGAGCACCACCGAGGTCGACAGGAACACGTCGTGCGTGGCCACCATGACCTTGCCGGTCACGGAGCTCACCCGGGAGACCACGCGGCCGCCGCGGAAGAAGCGCATGCGCGGCTGGTCGAGCACCGCGTGGCCGGCCTCCTCGTGCAGGACGGCGCTGCGCGCCGCCAGCTCCCAGACCTGGACCCCGCCCACGGTCTGGTCCAGCACGAAGTCCTCCATGGTCTGGAGGGGCTCGGAGGCGGTCGGCCGGGCCTGGCGGCACGCGCCGGCGCCGAGCGAGCCCAGCAGGACGAGGACGGCGCCGGCGCGGGCGGCGGAGCTCACTTCTTGGCCGGCGCGGGGCTCTCGACTTCGGGCTTCTCGCCCGGGGCCCGCAGCTGCTCGTCGGGAACGATCCGGCCGCCCGGGCGCAGCCAGGGCGTCATCTCGACGGGGATCTTGCGTATGTGGTAGGGGCGGGGCAGCTTGCGCAGCAGGTAGCTCACCCCGAAATAGAGCACCACGAGGCAGGCGTAGATGATGCCCAAGGTGCGCAGGTGCCACTTGGAGTCCGGGAACCAAGCCGGCGGGATGGTGAGGTCGCGACCGCATTTCTTGCAGGCCTTGGCCGCGTCCTTGTTCTCCTGGCCGCAGTTCATGCATTTCATAGGAGCACCTTCTTCGCCACGGAGTCTATGCGCCGCGCCATGGCGGCGAAGCGCGGCACGTCGCGCAGGGCCAGGGCGTTGGGGCCGTCGCTCAGCGCCCGGTCCGGGTCGGGATGGGCCTCGAAGAAGACCCCGGCCACGCCCACGGCCGCCGCGGCCCGCGTCAGAGGCCAGATATGCCGGCGGTCGCCCCCCGTGGCATGGCCCAGGCCGCCCGGGAGCTGCACGGAGTGCGTCGCGTCGAAGATCACGGGGTAGCCCAAGGAGCGCAGGACGGCCAGCGCGCGCATGTCCACGACGAGGTTGCCGTAGCCGAAGCTCGTGCCGCGCTCCGTGATCAGTATCCTGCGGTTGCCCGTGGACTCGACCTTGCGCACCGCGTGGACCATGTCCCAGGGGGAGACGAACTGCCCTTTCTTAAGGTTGACCGGCTTGCCGGTGCGGCCGCAGGCCAGGAGCATCTCGGTCTGGCGGCACAGGAAGGCCGGCACCTGCAGGATGTCCACGTAGCGGGCGGCCAGTTGAGCCTGCGCGGGCTCGTGCACGTCGGTCAGGCAGGCCACGCCCAGGCTCCGCGCGACGCGGGCCAGGATGCGCAGGCCGGCTTCGAAGCCCGGACCGCGGAAGGCCTGGACCGAGGTCCGGTTGGCCTTGTCGGCCGAGCACTTGAGGATGAAGCCCGCTCCCAGCCTGGCGAAGCAGTCCCTGAGCGACCGGCCCACCTTCCGGAGCAGCGCCTCGGACTCGAGGGCGCAGAGGCCTCCGATGAAGGCCAAGGGGGCGTCGTTGGAGAAGACGGCCCCTCCCACCTCCAGGCGCACCTGGCGCACGGCGCCTGCGGTATCGGAAGCTCCGCAGGTGCCGGCCGGACGGATTTCCTTACGGCCGGCGCCTGCGGTACCGGAAGCTCCGCAGGTGCCGGCCGGACGGATTTCCTTACGGCCGGCGCGCATCTTAGCGGGCATAGGCTTGCGGGGAGGTCCGCTCCAGGGCCGCGGCCACGAAGTCGCGGAACAGCGGGTGCGGAGCCTCGGGACGGCTCTTGAACTCCGGGTGGAACTGCACGGCCAGGAACCAGGGGTGGCCCTTGAGCTCGACGATCTCGACGAGGCTCTTGGCGGCGTAGGTGCCGCTCACCACCAGGCCCGCCTCCTCCATGGGCTTGCGGAACTTGTTGTTGAACTCGTAGCGGTGCCGGTGGCGCTCCTTGACCGCGGCGCAGCCGTAGGCCTGGTGCGCCAGGGTGTCCTTCCGGACCGCGCACTCGTAGGTGCCCAGGCGCATGGTCGCGCCCTTGGCGCGGACCGCCTTCTGCTCCGGCAGCAGGTCGATGACCGGGTGCCGGGTGCGCGGGTCGAATTCCGTGGAGTGCGCGTCCTTGAGCTTGAGCACGTTGCGGGCGAACTCGATGACCGCGACCTGCATGCCCAGGCAGAGGCCGAGGTAGGGGATGCGGTTCTCGCGGGCCAGCCGCGCCACCTCGATCTTGCCTTCGACGCCTCGATCGCCGAAGCCGCCGGGCACCAGGATGCCGCCCGCGCCGGCCAGCTTGGACTCCAGGTCCGGGTCGGTGGTCTCGACGAAGCGCACGTGGACCCGGGCGGAGTGCGCGATGCCGGCGTGCACCAAGGACTCGTTGACCGACTTGTAGGCGTCCTTGTAGTCGGTGTACTTGCCGGCCAGGGCGATGGTGACCTCGCGCTTGGGCTTGCGCAGGCGCTCCACCATGGCGGTCCAGGACTCCAGGTCCTTGGAGTGGGTGCGCAGGCGCAGGAGCATGATGATCTGGTCGTCGAGGCCCTGCTTGTGGAGCATCAGGGGGACCTCGTAGATGCTGAACGCGTCCTGGGCCTCGATCACGGACTCCTTGGGCACGTTGCAGAACAGGCTGAGCTTGGCTTTGATCTCCGCGTTGAGGGGCTTCTCGCTGCGGCAGATGATGATGTCCGGGTTGATCCCGATCTCGCGGAGCTTGCCCACGCTGTGCTGGGTGGGCTTGGTCTTGAGCTCCTCCGAGGCCTTGATGAAGGGGACCAAGGTCACGTGCACGTAGAGGACGTTGTCGCGGCCGCCTTCCAGCCCCATCTGCCGCGCCGCCTCCAGGAAGGGCAGGCTCTCGATGTCGCCGACCGTGCCGCCGATCTCCACGATGGCCACGTCGGCGTCCTTGGAGATGGCCCGGAAGCGGCTCTTGATCTCGTCGGTGATGTGGGGGATGACCTGGACCGTGGCGCCCAGGAAGTCGCCTTTGCGCTCGCGGGAGATGACCGCCTCGTAGACCTTGCCGGCCGTGAAGTTGTTGCCCTGGCGCATCTCCGCGTTGAGGAAGCGCTCGTAGTGCCCCAGGTCCAGGTCGGTCTCGGCCCCGTCCTCGGTCACGAAGACCTCGCCGTGCTGGAAAGGGTTCATGGTCCCGGGGTCCACGTTGATGTAGGGGTCGCACTTGAGCATGGCCACCTTCAAGCCCCGAGCCTGCAGGAGCTTGCCGATGGACGACGCGGAGATGCCCTTGCCCAGCGAGCTGACGACGCCGCCGGTCACGAAGATGTACTTGATCATTCCCTATTTCCCTTTCAGCATGCGCTCGGCGCGGCGGAGGTCCGCCGGGGTGTCGATGGCCACGGGCCTTTCGCTCACCACGGCGGCGTAGATGGTCATCCCGTCTTCCAGGGCCCGGAGCTGCTCCAGGCATTCGCAGCGCTCCAGGGCGGTGGCGGGCAGGCTCACAAACCGGTCCAGGCTGCGGCGTCGGAACCCGTAGATGCCCAGATGCTCGAAGCGCCGGGGCCGGCCGCCGTCCCGGGAGAAGGGGATGGCGGCGCGGGAGAAGTAGAGCGCGCGGCCGTCCCGGGTCAGGGCGGCCTTGACCACGTTGGGGTCCGCCTCCCGCCGCGGGTCGTCCAGGGGCATCACCGCGGTGGCCATGTCCGCTGCCGGGTTGCTCCGCAGGATGTCGGCCACGCGGCGGATCGTCGCAGGCTTGACGAAAGGCATGTCTCCCTGCAGGTTGATGATCAGGGGCTCGCGCCGGCCCTTGGCGGCCCGGGCCACCCGGTCGGAGCCCGAGGCGCAGGACTTCGGGGTCAGGACCGCCTCCCCGCCGAAAGCGGCCACGACTCGGCGCACGCGCTCGTCGTCCGTGGCCACCAGCACGGGACCCACGCGGGCTGCGCGCGCCGCGCGCCAGCACCACTCCACCACCGGCCTGCCCCCCAAGAGCGCCAGGACCTTGGCCGGGAACCTCGTGGAGCCCAGACGGGCGGGGATGACGACGAGGCAGTCCGCGTTCTTCATCAGCGCAAGGCCTCTTTCAGCTCCGGTACGGTGCAGACCGCGGTGCCGAGCTTGCCGACCACGATGCCGGCCGCGTAGTTCGAAAGCACGGCGGCCTCTCGGATGGGCGCCCCGGCCGCCAGGCCCAAAGTCAGCACGGAGATGACGGTGTCGCCGGCGCCGGTCACATCGAAGACTTCCTGGGCCACCGTGGGGATGTGGGTCAGGCGCCCGCCGTCTTCGAAGAGGCTCATACCGTCCGGGCCGCGGGTGATGAGGACGGACTTGGCGCGCAGGCGGGAGCGGATGCCCCAGCCCAGTTCGATGAGGGGCTGGTCGCCGGCCTGCGGCGGGCGGCGCATGCCGGCCCAGGCCTCGGCCGTGTTGGGGGTGATGCAATCCACCCCGCGGTAGAGCCCGAAGTGCTCGATCTTGGGGTCCACGGTGACCGGGATGCCGCGCCTGTGGGCGCCCTTGATGGCGGCGGCGATGACCTTGCGGGACACGACGCCCTTGCCGTAGTCGGAAAGGATGACCGCATCGGTCTGGGACAGGGCCGCGAGGAGGACCTTGAGCACGCCCCGCTCCGCCCCCGCCGGCAGGGGACCCGGGCTCTCGCGGTCGAAGCGCACCACCTGCTGATGCTCGGCGATGATGCGGCACTTTTGGGAGGTCACCCGGGAGGGTTCGGTCACCATGCGGCCGGTTGCGATGCCCCGGGCCGAGAAGTCGTCGAGGAGCCGCCGGCCCGCCTGGTCCTCGCCGATGACGCCCACCACCTCCACCCGCGCCCCCAAGGAGGACAGGTTGTGCGCCACGTTGCCCGCGCCGCCCAGGACGAAGCTCTCGGAGCGCACCTGAACCACGGGCACCGGGGCCTCGGGGGAGATGCGCGAGACCCCGCCCCGGATGAACTGATCGAGCATGAGGTCGCCGACGACGAGGATGCGCTGGCGGGAGAAACGGTCTACGATGCCCTGGAGGCGGGAACGCTCGGCGGGAGTTCTGCCCATTATTATCGCGTGCGATTATAACATTTTGGACAGACTGGCCGTGATGTGGCCGAAGAAGACCTCCACGCTCATGCGCACGGGGGTCTTGCGCGCGTCTTCCGTCAGCCAGATCTGGAGCCTGCGTCCCTTCTGGATGAAGATGCCCTCGTCGCGCAGGGCGGGCTCCACCACCAGACAGGGGAAAGTCCCGGCCCGGGTCTTGACCGTTTCGCGGCGCAGGACGCGCACGACCATGGGCCAGGTGCGCTTGGTGTTGACGTCGATGACGACCTCGGCCCCGGGCACGAGCTCCTGGGAGCGTACGTAGTAGAGGCTGGAGAGGATGTCCTGCACCTGGACCGGGATGGTTCCCGCCGACCAGGTGAAGGCCCCGTCGCGGTCGGTCTTCTTGGAGAGGAAGCGGCCCGCGGGCTTGTCGTAGAGCACCCACTCGTCCCTGAAGAAACGCCCCTCACGCAGTTTCTTGGCATACCCGAAAGAGGTGATGTCCCGGGCGTCCATCCAGGATTCGTTGAGGTCGCGGACTTTGTAGAAGGTGTCGCAGAAGCCGTTGGACCTGGCCTCGGAGACCACGTGGTAGGCGGGCTCGCCGTTGAAGCGCAGAATCTGGCGCACTCCCAAGGTGGCCCGCCCCACGGCCACGAAGCCCCAGGACACGTCGTATTCGAGCTGCTCCGGGTAGACGGTCAGGCGGGCCAGGCCGGACGAGACCTCGACGGGGCCTGAGGCGAGCTGGTGGGGGTCGGTAATGGTCGAACTACTGATGTCGACGGCGAACGACCCGGATGCGCAGGCCGACAGAACAAACAGCGCGGCGCCGAAGGCGCCGCGCAACCGCCGGCCCCCCACGGGGGCCGGCGGTTCCTTTGGGGGGCGAGCCGTCATGGCTTCTGCCCGGCCAGGGCGGCCAGGGTGTCGTTCCACACGCTCTCGCCCTTGACGATCTCGAGCTTGATGCCCAGGGCGTAGACCTCGCCGCCGAGGAGCTCGCGCCAGCCGGACGGGAACTTGACCAGATCCTTGAAGGTGGTCACCAGGGGCAGGCCGTCGCGCAGGTGGTCGATGGAGCCCAGTTCGCGGGCGCTGTAGCGGTGGTGGTCCGGATAGCGCCAGCTCTGGGCGATGGGCACGCCGTTGCCCTTCAGGCAGGCTTCGAACTGCTGCGGCGAGGCCAGGCCCGAGAGGGCGGCCGCGGGCCGGCCCTGCAGGCGGTCGAGGTGGTGCCGGATCTCGGTCTTGACCTCGTAGAGGTAGTCCGGCTTGTGGACCGCCTCCAGGACCGGGGCGCGCGGGTTGAGGCGTTGGATGTCCTGGCGCAGGACCGCCAGGGATTGGGCCGGGGCGAGGTCCACGTGGGTGATGACGATGAGCTGGGCCCGGCGCAGGGCGCCCGGAGGCTCGCGCAGGTCTCCCAGAGGCAGCAGGGCCCGGCCGCCGAAGGGATCGAGCGCGTTGACCAGCACCACGTCGAGGTCGCGGGCCAGGCGGCGGTGCTGGAAGCCGTCGTCGAGGATGAATACGTCCGGCGGCCTCGGGCCGGCGAGCAGTTTCCGCCCGGCCGCGATTCGGTCGGGGTTGGCCTCGACCGAGACGTTGACGAGTTGCTGGCGGAGCATGGCCGCCTCGTCGGCGCCGACGGGCGAGGCCTCGCCCTTGTAGCCGCGGAGCAGGACGGCCGGCCGCCGCCCCGCCTCCAGCAGCCACCGGGCGATCTCGATGACCAGGACGGTCTTGCCCGTGCCGCCGACGGAGAGGTTGCCGACACTGAGGACCGGGCGGGCCAGCCGCCAGACGCCGGCCCCCGCGTCGTAGCGCAGGTTTCGCAGGGCGATGGCGGCCGCGTAGAACCCGCTGGCCAGCCCGGCCGCCGGCCGGAGCACCTGGGCCCAGCCGTCCTGGGCCTGCCCGCTCATGACCTCGACGAAACGCTGGCGGCGGGATGTGGGTTGCGGATCGGCCATGGTGATTGGGCGAAACGTGCCTGCCAGGGCAAACAGGCCGGGCAAGCCCGGCCGCTAAACGTCGAATTCCTTATCGTCGCGTCGTGGCGTCGTGGCGTCGTGGCGTCAATCTCTTCCCCGCGTCAGGTCGCGATGGCCGGCGCCGGCAGGCCGAGGAAGTTGGCCAGCAGCCGCGGGCCCCAGTCGGTCAGGAAG
>JAQUNT010000038.1 GCA_028717525.1 Elusimicrobiota bacterium | reverse complement strand
GGATGACCATGCACAGGATGCCCGGGAAGATGAACTGCTGGTAGCTGTAGCCCGGCACCGGGCTGTGCCCCGCCAGGCCCCGCCCCACCACGAAGAGGAAGAGCAGCGGAGAGACCATAATGGAGATGATGCGCTCCTTCTCCCGGAAGAAGACCTTGATCTCGCGCAGGAACAGGGCATAGACGGCCTCGAGGTCGGCGAGCAGGGGGCTCATCGGGTGTTGCGCGATACCGCGATCCTCTGGAAGATGCTGTCGCCGCCCCCCTCTTCGTCGCGCATCTGCCGGCCGGTGAACTTGAGGAAGACGTCGTCGAGCGTGACCCGGCGCACCTGCACCTCGTCGACGACGGGGCAGCGGTCGAGCAGGGCCTGCAGATGCCGCGGCGCCTCGGCCACGGTGAGCCGGAGGCACCCGTCCTCCCGGACCGCCTCCTTGACGAAGTCCAGCCCGGCGAAGGCCTCGGGGCCGACGTCGCCCTTGAGCAGGACCACGTCGCCGCCGACCTTGCGCTTGAGCTCCTCCGGAGTGCCAAGCTCCCGGATGCGGCCGCGGTCGATGATGGCGACGCGCTCCGCGAGGTGGTCCGCCTCCTCCATGTAGTGGGTGGTCAGGATGATGGTGGTTCCGGCGCGCCGGCGCATCTCGCGGACGTAGCCCCAGACGGCCTGGCGGCTGGCCGGATCCAGGCCCAGCGTGGGCTCGTCCAAGAACAGGATGCGCGGCTCGTGGATGAGGCCGCGGGCGATCTCGAGGCGCCGGCGCATGCCGCCCGAGTAGGTGCGCACGCGGTCGTCGCCGCGCTCGCTCAAGCCCACGGTGGCGAGCATCTTTTCGATACGGCCGCCGATCTCGCGGCGGGGCACGCCGTAGAGCATGGAATGGAGCTGGAGGTTCTCGCGGCCGCTCAGGAGGTCGTCCACGCTGGGCTCCTGGAACACGATGCCGATGTTCCGGCGCACCGCCAAGCCCTCGCGGACGATGTCGCGGCCGGCCACGCGCGCCGTGCCGGAGGAGGGCTTGACCAAGGTGCAGAGCATGCTTATGAAGGTGGTCTTGCCCGCGCCGTTGGGACCGAGCAAAGCGAAGACCTCGCCCTCGGGGATGACCAGGTCGATGCCGTCCACCGCCACGAGGTCGCCGAACCTCTTGGTCAGATTCCTGGTCTCGATGGCGGCCGGCGCGGCGTCCATGTCGTTATTCTATGAATTTTGACTTCTGGCCCCAAAGGCCAAATGTTATAATAGCCGCGCGCTCTTTCATCCTGTGACCAAGGAATCCGCCCATGGGTAGACGAAGGCAAGCCCGAGAAATCGCCCTCCAGGCCCTCTATCTCATGGACGTCGCCCGCACCCAGCCCTCGGAAGCCTTCGCCATCGTCAACCGCCACGCCGGCAAGGAAGAGGCGCAGACCCTCGACTTCGCCCGCAGCCTGCTCGACGGTGCGGCGGCCAAGCTCGGTGAGATCGACTCCCACATCGCCGCGACCGCGGAGAACTGGCCCATCAAGCGCATGGCCGCGGTGGACCGCAACGTCCTGCGCCTGGCCGCCTACGAGCTGGCCTACGAGCGCGAGACCCCCGTGGGCGTGGTCATCGACGAGGCCATCGAGATCGTGCGCAAGTACTCCACCGAGGACGCCACCAAGTTCGTCAACGGGATACTAGACAAGCTCAAGGCCCTGCGCCAGACCCCGGATGCTCCCCCAGAAGACCCGAGCTGAGATCGCGCGCCTGCGCGCCGAGATCCGGGACCACGACCGCCGCTACTACGTGGAGGACGACCCGGTCATCTCCGACACGGAGTACGACCAGCTCATGCGCCGGCTCCAGGCCCTGGAAGCCGAGTACCCGGAGGCCGTCGCCCCGGACTCCCCCACCCAGAGGGTGGGCGGCTCCGCGGTCTCGGACTTCAAGCCCGCGCGCCACGCCGCGGCCATGCTCTCCCTGGACAACGTGTACGCCGAGGACGAGCTGCGCGAATGGCACACCCGGCTGCTGAAGAACCTCCCGCCCGGAGAGAAGCCCGCCTTCGTCCTGGAGCCCAAGATCGACGGGCTCTCCTGCGCGCTCAGCTACGAGGACGGCCGGCTGGCGCGCGCGGCCACGCGCGGCGACGGGGAGACGGGAGAGGACGTGACCGCCAACGCGCGCGCCATCCGCTCCATCCCCCTGGCCCTCTCCGGGGCCAGGCCGCCTTCCCGGCTCGAGGTGCGCGGCGAGGTCTACATGGCCTTCGCGGATTTCGAGAAGGTCAACGCGGACGAGGTCCGGGCCGGCCGGGAGGCCTTCGTCAACCCGCGCAACTGCGCGGCCGGCTCGCTGCGGCAGAAGGACCCCGCGGTCACGGCCCAGCGCCGGCTGCGCTTCTTGGCCCACTCCTTCGGGGTGTGGGAGGGCGGCGAGCCGGTGACGAGCGAGACGGGCTTCCTGCGCGCCTGCGCGGCGCTGGGGCTGCAGCCCGTGCAGCACGATGAGGCGGGCAGCATAGAAGAGGTCATCCGTTTCTACCACGACTTCAAACAGAACAGACTTTCCGGATTGGCTTTTGCAGTGGACGGAATAGTGGTCAAGGTGGATTCCTATGCCCAGCAGAAGCGGCTGGGGTTCACGGCCAAGAGCCCGCGCTGGGCCGTGGCTTTCAAGTACCCGGCGCAGCAGGCCTCGACCGTGGTGGAGAAGGTGGAGTTCTCCGTGGGCCGCACCGGCGTCATCACTCCGGTGGCCAAGGTCAAGCCCGTGTTCTGCGCCGGGGTGACCATCAGCTCCGTGACCCTGCACAACTTTCAGGAGATCGAGCGCCTGGGGCTGATGGAAGGCGACCATGTCCTCATCGAACGCGCCGGCGAGGTGATCCCCAAGGTCGTGAAGGTCGACCCGGACCAGCGGCCGGCTTCCGCCAAGCCGGTCAAGCCTCCCAAGGCCTGCCCGGCCTGCGGGGGCAAGGTCATCAAGGAAGAGGAGTTCGTGGCCTTCCGCTGCGACAACCCCGCCTGCCCGGCCCAACTCAAGAGGCTCCTGCTGCACTTCGCCTCGCGCCCGGCCTTGGACATGCAGGGCCTGGGCGAGGCCGTGGTGGACCAGCTGGTGGACTCGGGCCGCGTCCATGACGTGTCCGGGCTCTACGACCTCAAGAAAGAGGACCTCCTGAAGCTCGAGCTGTTCGCGGACAAGAGGGCCGAGAACCTGCTGGCCCAGATCGCGCAGTCCAAGCACCGGCCCCTGGACCGGCTCATCAACGGCCTGGGCATCCGGCAGGTCGGGGAGAAGACGGCCGAGACCTTGGCCCAGCTCTACGACCTCGAGGGCCTGGCCGCGGCCTCGGCGGAGGAGTTGACCCGCATACCCGAGGTGGGGCCCATCGTGGCCGCCTCCATCCACGGCTACTTCCATTCCCCGCAGGCCCGCAAGCTCCTGGACCGGCTCAAGGAAGCGGGCCTGAACTTCAGGAAGTCGGAGAAGAAGGCTGCGAGCGCCAAGTTCGCGGGCCAGACCTTCGTGTTCACCGGGGAGCTTGAGACCATGACCCGCGAGGCGGCCGAGGAGAAGGTGAAGGCTTTGGGCGGCAAGGCCTCGGGCTCGGTCTCGGCCAAGACCGCCTACGTGGTGGCCGGAGCCGACCCGGGCTCCAAGCTGCGCAAGGCGAACGAACTGGGCGTGAAGGTCCTCTCCGAGAAGGAGTTCCTGGACCTGCTTTAGTGGGATTTCCCCACTTGACAACAATCCCACCATGGGCCATACTATGGGTATGGCCAAGAAGACCAAGTATTCCGATGTGGTCCGAGAGGGCGATTTCCTGGACTACGGGGCGGTCAAGGCGGATGCCAAGCACCGCGTCGTGCTGAAGGGCCCGGTCCACGAGCTCTACCGCGTCTACCGCAACGAGGCCGGGCAGATACTGCTCGACCCGCAGGTGATGATTCCCGCGAACGAGGCGTGGCTTTTCAAGAATAAGAAGGCGCTGGCCTCCGTGCGCCGGGGTTTGCAGCAGATGGCTGAAGGCAAGGGGCGCTGCCTGGGCAGCCACGCCAAGTACGCGGACATCAAGCTCGACGATTGAACTTCAAGCTCATCTTCCAGCCTGAGGCCGAAGGGCAGTTGGTCTCGCTCCAGGGAGACCTGGGCCAGGCCAGGCAGCTCAAGGCGGTCAGAAAGTGTCTTGGGCTCCTCGAGATCAACCCCCGTCACCCGGGCCTGCACACGCACAAGTTGCACGCCATTGCTGGTCCGCGGAGCGAGGATGTCTTCGAGGCCTACGCCCAACAGGCCACGCCCGGCGCTTACCGCATCTTCTGGTGCTACGGCCCCGGCCAGGGCCAGATCACCATCATCGCCATCACGCCCCATCCCTGAAGCTCCGCTCGGCATCCCCCTTCCAGACATCTGAGAAAGTTAAGAAAGTTGACCCGTGGCACCAGCCTCTCGTTTGATATCATAGCCAGCGTGATGATACTCAGCCTGCTCTTCCTCCTTCCCGTCTCCCATGCGGCGCAGCCCGCCTGCGACCGCTGCATCGTGGTCTACGGCGACACGCGCACGGACCACGACGCCCACCGCCGCGTGACCGCGCAGATCCTCAAGCTCCATCCCAGCCTGGTCTTCCACACCGGCGACATGGTCGGCCGCGGCTCTTCGCACAAGGACTGGGAATACTTCAACGAGATCTCCTCCGGCCTGCGCGCCACGGCCGAGTTCTTCCCGGTGCACGGCAACCACGAGGACCACGCGCCCCTCTACTACCAGAACTTCGGTATAGACGCGGAGAAGATCTGGTACTCGGTGGACCGCTTCGGCATCCACTTCATCGTGCTCGACAGCGAGACCCCCCTCTGGGAAGGCACCTACCAGCGCGGCTGGCTGGACCAGGACATCTCCAAGTCCACGGCCGCCTACATCGTGGTCCTGCTGCACCGGCCGGTCTACGGCACGGGACCGCACGGTGCGGAGGACGCCAAGGTCCTCCCCGCCATGCTGGCCCCCCTGTTCCAGCGCGGCCGCGTCAGCGCGGTGTTCTCGGGCCATGACCATCTCTACGAGCGCTCCGAGGTCGACGGCATCACCTACGTGGTCGCCGGAGGCGGCGGCGCCCCCCTCTACAAGAAGCGCAAGGCCGCCGCCCCCTACTCGAAGGTCTTCATAACCAAGAACAACTTCGTGGCCCTGTCCTTGAAGCCCGAGGGCCTCTTCGCCGAAGCCTTCGGCGACGACGGCGCCCTGCTCGACTCCTTCTCCGCCAAGCCGCGCCGCCCCCGAAAATGACCCATAAAGGCGAGCGCTGGGCCCTGCTGCACGTCACGGACAAGACCGGCATCGTAGAGCTCGCTTGGGCGCTCAAGGAACTCGGCTTCCGGTTCATCGCCGACCCCGGCACGGCCGCGACCCTGCGTCAGGCCGAGCTCGAAGTCTCCGACGTGCGCTCCCATCCCGGGATGCTGCGCTCTTTGGCGGCCTCGGGGCAGACCGGCATCCGGGAGAGGTCCGCGCGCGCCCCCTCCGTCGAGCTGGTGGCCATCAACCTCTACCCCCTGGCCGAACTGGCCGCCTCGGAGCTCTCCCAGGCCGAGACCCTCTCCTACGTGGACGCCGAGGCCCCGGCCCTGCTGCGCGCGGCCGCGCGCAGCTTCCGGCAGGTCGTCTGCCTCTGCGACCCCCAGGACTACGGACAGACCTTGGAGATGCTGCGCCAGTACGGCGACATCTCCCTGGAGCGGCGCCAAGCCCTGGCCGCCAAGGCCTTCCACTACACCGCCTACTACGACTCCACCGTGGCCCAGTACCTGGGCAGCCGCTGGGAGAAGCTCCCGCAGGAGTTGGTCATGGGCCTGCGCCGCAGCGCGGAGCTCGGCTACGGGGAGAACCCCCACCAGGCGGGAGCGCTCTACGCCCTGAGCGGCGCCCGGCCCTGGGGCGTCAACCAGGCCAGCCTCGTCTACGGCCGGCCCCTGTCCTTCAACCACTACTTCGACCTCGACACGGCCTGGGAGCTGGCGGGCGAGTTCTCGGAGCCGGCCTGCGCCATCGTCAAGCACGGCGTCCCGGCCGGGGCCGCGGTGTCCAAGAGCCTGGCCGAGGCGGCCAGGCTCGCCTACCGCGGCGACCCCCACGGCTGCCTGGGCGGCACGGCCGCGGTCAACCGCGAGGTGGACGAGGAGGCCGCCGCCTGGTTCGCCGAGGAGACGGTCCACTGCATCGCGGCGCCGGACTTCTCGGGCAAGGCCCTGCTGGCCTTGAAGGCCAAGAAGGACATCCGCCTGGTCACCTTGCCCTCGACCTTGATCTCGGCGCGCGAGCTCGACTTCCGCTCCGTGGCCGGCGGGGTCCTGGTCCAGGACCGGGACCACCAGGGCCTGCCCGCGGCCCCCAAGGTCCCGACCAAGCGGCAGCCCACGGAGCTGGAGATGAACTCCCTGCGCCTGGCCTGGCAGGCGGCCAAGCACTGCCGGACCTATGCCGTGGTCCTGGCCCGCGGCGGCCAGACCGTGGGCATCGGCAGCGGCCAGACCTCGCGGCTCGACGCGGTGCGCCTGGCCCTGCAGAAGAGCCGGGAGCGCCACCCCATCCTCTCCGAGGACCTGCCCATCGTGATGGCCTCGGACGGCGCGCTCTGCGCCGACCACGTCCAGGAGGCGGCTCGCGCCGGGGTCAAGGCCGTCATCCAGCCGGGGTTCTCAAGCGAGGACGAGGAAACGGCCAAGGCCTGCGACCTTCACGGCCTAGCCATGGTCCTCACCGGGGTGCGCCACTTCCGGCACTAAACGCGGCTCAGGCCGGCTTCTTGGCGCCCTGCTCGCTGACGAACTTCTTGGCGAAGCGGTCCACCACCAAGGAGGCCAGGAAGCGCGAGATGCCCAGCAGCATGGAGAAGCCCATCACGTAGAGCCAGCCCACGCTCTTCATGGCCAGGTCCAGGGCCCCGCCTCCGGCCGCGGAGCCGAAGGTCCAGGCCAGGAAGAACCCGAGCAAGGGCAGGCCCAGGAAGCTGACCGTGCTGAAGTGCAAGGGCTTGCCCTCATGGTGAGCCTTGGCGGCCTGGATGAAGAAGTCCGTGGCCAGCTGGAAGAAGGCCAGGCCCCAGAGCAGGGCCACGTCCGCGAAGTTCATGAGCGAGCGCCCCAGGGGGATCCAGTCCAGCGCCCCGCCCAGGCGGAAGGCGTCGATGCCGTTGCCCAGCATGCCGCCGAGCATCAAGGCGATGGAAACATCGTAGATCCGCACGGCCCAGCGCAGGGACGGGTGGTCCTTGACCATCTCGTCCATCCCGGACAGCGCCACCTTGTAGAAGCCGAGGCGGCCGTTGCCGAGCTGCCCGGGCGACCAGCGCCAGGTCGTGTGGTCGTTGGCCAAGGACTTGCGCGCGATGAAGGCCGTCACCCCGATATAGGGGATGATGCCGGCCAGCAGGGGCGCGCGCCAGGCGCATTCATGGAAGGCAGTGAAGAGGTACTTCACGGCCAGGTACTTGGTCCCGAAATCCAGCCCGTAGACCAAGGCGGTCAGCGCGACGATGGGCAGGGCCCAGCGCAGCACGGTCTTGATCTTGGAGGCAGGCGCGGCCTGGGCCGGGACGGACGGGGCCGCAGGCGCCGCGGTCTGGACCGGCGTCTCGGCCGGGGACGAGGGCTCGAGGCTGGAGGAGCGGGATCCCGCCGCCTCCGGCTCGGCCACGGGGATGGAGGAATCTTCCTGCGCAGAGGAGAAGATGGAGCGCAGGGTCTGCAGGACCCCGGTCTTGACCCGCGCGGCCGGCTCCGCCATCCGGCCGCCCTCGGCCTGGATGGCTTCGGCTTGCGCGAGCATGGCCGCCGATCCGCCGGCCGGGACAGCGGTGCCGCGCTCAGCCGCCGGAGCGGCCAGGAGCGGGGCCGCGGAGAGTGAAGCCAGGGTCTCGGCCACGACGATCGGGCTCTCCAGGGCCGGGGCCTGGACAACGGCGAGGTCCTGGGCCATGACCACCGGAGCGGCCTGGCCGGGCGCCAAGTGGGCCGTGAGGGAGAGCGGAGTCAAACCGAGTCGGGTGTTGAGGGCGCTGACGGTCCCCGCGTTGAGAGAGCCGCCGACCAGGCCCATGGACACGCCCACCGGAGCCGTGACCTTGATGTTGGCGATCTGTCCCGCGGCGGCGTAGGCGGACGGTCCCGGGCTTATGAGGAGCAGCGCAGCGCAGAGGCTGGCTGCGAGGAGTCGGCTGGCGGTCCCGGTTCTCTTGTCCATGCCCTTAGTGTAGGCTGTCCAGGAGATTCCCTCCGGGGTCCTACGGCCCCGCAAGGGAAGATAATCGGCCTAAGCCGGCTTGGGCCCGTGGGCCCAGCCTAGACGGGCCAGCACTCGTTGGCGTGCTTGAGCAGCTTCGGGTCGGCGAGGACCTTGTCTATGAACCCGTTGACCTTGGGCGAGCTCCAGGCCGCGCAGACCGCCTTCCAGGCCTCGGCCAGGCTCTGGCGCCGGAGGTCCCCCGGGGCGAAGGGCAGGGCGTTGAGCAGCTTGGCCTTGCCGTCCGGGACCACCAGCATCATGGCCTGCGGACTCTCGCGCCGCACGCGGATCTCCTCCCGGATGTCCCAGGGATAGATCGAGAGGCGCAGCTTGCCCGAACGCGCCTTTTCCTCAAGGAGAGCCGACGTGCCCTGCCAGTCGCTCTCCGAGGGGGCGAGCGTCTTCCAGTGCGCCGCCGCCCGGCCCAGGCGCATCAAGGGGCCGGTCACGAAGGTGCGCGCTCCCAGGCGAGCGGCCAGGTCGAAAACCGCGGGAGCTTCGGCCAGGTTGAGGCGCGTGGGCGTGAAGACCACCTCCGGCCCCAGCCCGGCCTGCGCCAGGCGGCGCACGGAGGCCACAGCCCCGTCGAAGGAGCCCCCCGGCCGCACCCGGTCATGGACCGCGGCGCTGGCGCCGTCCAGGCTGATCTGCACGCAGGCGACCTCCCACTCCTGGAGGCGCACGCAAGCGGCCTCGTCGAGCAGCAGGCCGTCGGTCTCGATCTTGAGGCCCACCCCGCCGGCGTGGAGGATCCCGCAGATCTCCCAGAACCAGGGCACGGCCACGGGCTCGCCGCCGCCGAAGGCGACATGGGGGATGCCGGCCGCGACGATGTCGCGGGCGACCGGGAGGGCCTCTTCCCGGGAGAGCTCGCTGGACCAAGCCTTATCCGGCCCGGACCCCTCGCAGCAGGTCAGGCAGTTGCAGCGGCAGGCGTTGGTCAGCTGCCAGGCAAAGAAGAGGGGGGCGCGGTAGTCTCCCGCCGACGCCCCCCTCGGGTCCGTCACGTGAACCGAATGTAGGGCTGCGCCATCACCCGGTCGGTGACTTCCTCGATCGAGGGCGTCTCCCAAGCGGGCTTCTCGTCAGCCTTCACATCGTTCACAGCGTTGCGCTCGTCCATTCCTGTCTCCTAGGCCCAGGCCGGCTCCCGGCCCGGTCCAATCGCCGCAGTCCAAGGCTCTCAGAGCGTCGGCCACGTCCGTCGACCCGCAGGCCGAGCGGTACGCGTCCCACGCCTCGGCCAGAGAATCCTTCCGCAGGTCCGCGCACACGGAGGACAGGGCGGCCGACACCCTGACCTTCCCGTCCGCCTGCACCGACAAGGTGCCGGGCGGCTCGCGCAGCCACTCCTCGATGCCTTCGCGCAGGTGGAACGGGCGGTAGCAGACTTCCATGCGGCCCGCCAGCTCCTGCTCCTTGCGCCCTAAGAGTCTAAGAAATTGTCCATAGTCTTGGGAAGAAGGTTCCAGAACTTCCCAGAGCCGCGCGGCCCGACCCAGCCGCATCAAGGCTCCGGTGTTGAAGCGGAAGGCGCCCAGCTCCGCGGCTCGCTCCATGACCGCCTCGGCCTCGTGCAGGTTGCAGCGCGACGGGGCGAAGGTGACCTCCAGGGGCAGGCCGGCCTCGCGGACCCGGCGGCAGGAGTCCACCGCCGCCTGCAGGGAGGCGGCGGGGCGCAGGCGTCCGTAGGCCTGCTGGGTCGCGCCGTCGAGCGAGATCTGGATCGAGCGCACCGGCAGTCCGGCCAGGCGGGAGACGGCGCGGCTCGACAAGCGCTGGCCGTTGCTCTCCACCTTCAGGTACACCCCGGCCTTCCCGAGGACCTCGGCCGTGTCCAGGAAATGCGGGGCTAGGGCCGGCTCGCCGCCCCCGAAGAGCACGTAGGGGACCTCCGCGGCCGCGATCTGCTCGGCCAGCCGCCGCGCCTCGTCCGCGGAGAGCTCGTCGCGCAGCCTGCCCCCCGGCCAGGAGTCCGCGCAGCAGTGCAGGCAGGCCAGGTC
>JAQUNT010000037.1 GCA_028717525.1 Elusimicrobiota bacterium | reverse complement strand
CTGCACCCGCGGGCTTTTGTCCGCGGCCTCGAGGAGCACGATGGTCCCGTGCACGTTGGTCTCGCGGGCCCGGACGTCGTCGGCGTGTTCCGCGTTGAGGAAGGCCATGTGGAAGACGGTGTCCACCGCCTCCTCTTCCAGGACGCTGCGCAGGATGTACTCGGCGCGGATGTCCGTGGCCACGGTGTGCAGCTTCTGGTGGGCCGGCAGGCGCGGCGCGGCCGCGTCCACGCCGACGACCCGGGCCACCAGGGGATGCTCGAGCAGACGGGCCGTGAGCAGCCGGCCCAGATAGCCGCAGCAGCCGGTCACCAGGACTCGCTTGGCCATGACGAGTGATTCTATCTAATGCGACAGGCGGCGGCAATGACGTGGCGGCGGCGGCAAAATGATATCATGGGCCGGTCCGGTGGACCATCCCATGCGCGGCTCAGGGCTGATTCTTGTTCTGCTGTCGGCGCTCCCGGCGGCGGCCGCGGCGCCGCGGCAGGGCCCCTGGAACGTGATCCTGGTCATCGAGGACACGGTCCGCGCCGACCACACCACGCCCTACGGCTACGCCCGGGACACGACCCCGGCCATGGCCGAGCTGGCCCGCAAAGGGGCGGTTTTCGAGGCCGCCCTGGCCCAGTCCAACTGGACCTTTCCGGCCTTGGCCTCCATGTTCACCGGGCAGAGGCCCGCGACCCACGGCGTTTTCGTCCCCAGCGACAGGCTGGGCCCGGCCCAGCCGACCTTGGCCGAGCTCTTCCGGGAGAGAGGCTTTCAGACCGCGGCCTTCACCGCCGGGTTCATCGACACGAGGAGCATGGGCCTGGACCGCGGCTTCGACTATGTCGCGGGCTTCCATCGTCCCTGGGACCGGGGGCAGGGTCTGGGGTCCATGGGCCAGGCCATGCCCCCCGCCCTGCGCTGGCTCGAGTCCAAATCCTCCTCCACCTTCTTCCTCCTGATCCATGGGGCGGACGCGCACTACCCTTACGACTGCCCGAGGGATTACTTCCTGCGCTTCATTCCGCCGAACCCGGACGCCGACCTGCCGGGGCCGGGCGACGTCGCTCTGCTCCAGGCCTTCGACCTCGCCGCGGGCGTCGACTGGAGGGGCATGCCGCCCGAGTTCATCCGGACCGCGGAGGCGATGAAGAAGAAACCCGAGGATATGGCCCGGCTCTCCGCCCGGCTCTCCGCCCGGTACGACGGCTGCATGAGCTACGGCGACAGCCGGCTGTCGGCGCTCTACGCGGCCATGACGCGGCTGCGCCTCTGGGGCAACACCATCCTCATCGCGACCGCGGACCATGGCGAGGCCCTGGGCGAGCACGGCGGCTTCGGGCACTACCAGCGCCCGATGTACGACGAGGTCCTGCGCGTGCCGCTCGTGGTCTGGCATCCCGGCGTCCCTGGCCTCGCCGGCCGCCGGGTCCGGGAGCCGGTCGAGGAGATCGACCTCCTGCCCACGCTCATGGATTGGGAAGGCTGGCACTCCCCGCCCGGGACCCAGGGCCGGAGCTTCAGGAGCCTGCTGGAAGGCGCGCCTCGGCCGGGGGCGGGCGCAGGCCGGTATGCCCAAGCCGCCCGGCACGGCACGGGCAAGAAGGTCCTGGACTTGGAGGCTTTTCGCAGCGGGGACTGGAAGGTGATCCGGCAAGGCAGCCGCTGGGAGCTCTTCGACCTCGCCGCGGACCCCGGGGAGAGCCGCAGCCAGCTGGACCGGGAGCCCGAGAGGTTCATGCAGCTGGCCGCGGAGATGATGCGGCTCAAGACCAGGCCATGAGGCTGACCGCCCTGCTGCTTCTTGCGCTGCTCGCCGGGCCGCCGCAGGCGCGGGCCCAGCAGATGGGACCGCCGCAGGCGCCGGCCCCGGGGATGGGCCCGCCGCCGATCCTGGCCCCGAAGCTGCTCTCACCTCGGCAGAGGTTCCTGATGATCCTTTCCGAGCCCCGGATGCCGGAAGATGGGCGGCTGCTGACCATGGAGTTGGAACTGTCGAGCATGACCTCCGCGGCCAGGCTGAAGTTCGTATCGGAGCTGGCGGAGCTGCGGCCCCGCAGCGCGCTCCTGAAGATCGTCCTGGCCGGGGTCCTGTGCGCCGACGGACAGCAGGAGCGGGCCAGCCGCATCCTGGACGGCCCCGGCTTCGCCCGCCGGGACACGACCCTCCAGATCCTCCGGGCCGCGGCCTGGGACAAGTGCGGCCTGCCTCAGCGGGGCGTCGCTCTGCTGGCCGACCTGGTCCGGAACTCGGCCTACCCCCCCGAGGCCGTGCGCGCCCTGCAGGCCCTCCTGAACATGGCCCGGAGCGGCTCGGAACGCGAAGTGGTGGCCGCCATGAAGCGGCGCTGGCGCGGCCAGGTGGATTCAGGCTCGCGGGACCTCAAGACGCACCGCCTCCTGGCCGAGGCCTACTCCTGGGACCGCAGCCCCGCCCTGGAGCCTCTCTGCCGCAGCGCCATCCGGCTGTTCCCGCGGGAGAGGGCCTTCCCCGACCTGCTGGCGGAGCGATACCTTCTGCTCGGCGATTGGGCCGCCGCCGAGGCGCTCCGCCTGGACCAGTTCCGGGCGCTCCAGACCCTCCGTTTCGAGGATTACTTCCTCCTCCTGGACGTGTACGTGCAGTCGGGACGGTTCGCGGAAGCGGCGGCGAAGCTGCGCGAGGGTCTGGCGGACGCGCGGCTCGACCCCGGCTCCCGGCGGATCCTGGAGGGCAAGCTCGCGGTCCTGGAGGCCATGGCCCGCAGCCGCCTCTCCGAGCCGCAGGCCCCGGCCTGCGATTTTTCCGACGAGAACGGGGATTTCGAGGTCGACTGCGGCGGGCAGAGCCTGAGCTATTCGCCGGAGTCCGGGCGCTTCGCGGGCCAGGACGCCGCCGCCCGCGCCGTCCCCCTCGCCTGCCGGCTCATGGAGAAGGTCGAGGAGGACCGGTTCTCCGGGGAGAGGAGCCCCGAGCTTCCCGCCATCGGCCCTAGGGCCAGGGAACTGCTCAAGGCGGCCGGCTACCTGGACTTCTGAGCTCCCGCGGCTCAGAACCGGCAGGAGAGCGTGAAGCGGTGGGCGTCGCCCAGCAGTCCGTAGGGCATCCAGGCGTAGTCCAAGGAGAAGCGGGCCACTCCCAGACCCACGCCCAGGCCGAGCCCGGAGAGGGAGGATAGGTCCGAGCCCATGGTCCGGCCCTCGTAGCCCAGGCGCGCGGCGGCGGACAGGTTGGGCCCCACCGCGCTTCGGAACTCCGCGCCGAAGGCCGGGTAGATGCGGTTGTCGCGGGGCGCCACCAAGTCCAGGCTCAAAGAGATGTTCCGGGTCGGCCGCAGGCTCTGGCTGACGGCAACCTGCAGGGGCAGCGGGTCGCTCTCCTGGATGAACTTGAGGCGGCCGCCGACGTTGTGGACGCTCAGCGCGATCGTGTAGGGCATGCCGCCGGGATGCCCGCGCAGCCGGACCCCGAAGTCGACAGCGCCGGTTGAGGCCGTGTCCTGGATGCGGGAGGAGATGTACTTGACTCCCACCCCGGCGTCGAGGGAGCGGGTCAGGGCCCCGCCCCAGGCCACCACCGCCGCGAAATCCTGCGGGGTGAAGCGTCCGCCGGTGGCCGCCCCCGTGTTGTCCACCTCGTCGAGCTGGCCCGAGTTCTGGTAGAGCACGCCCACGCCCACGGCTCCCAGCTGGTTGGTCTGCAGCTCGCGGCGGTTGCGCCCCAGGATCGAATCGATGGGCTGGGCGTAGGCCAGGAAGTCGTAGAAGGTGGATTGGTAGGAGGCGGCGTGGGTGAGGGTCGCGTGGCGGTAGCTCAGGGCCGCCAGCCCGGCCGGGTTCCAGTAGACGGCGCCGGCGTCCTCGCACAGGGCGCGCGCGGCCTGGCCCATGCCCGCCGCGCGCGCGTCGGCGCCGAGCTTGAGGAACTGCGCGGCGGAGGTGCCCGCGTCCTTGTTGTTGAAGGCGGCCCATGCGCCCGGGGCGCAAGCCAGACCCAACGCCGCCGCCAGGGGGAAGATGCGCTTCATCTCATTTCTCGATCGCGAACCTCAGGATGCGGCTCGACCCGTCCGTCGACGAAAGGATCTGGGCGAAGTAGACCCCGCTGGCCGCCATCTTGCCGGCCGCGTTGCGGCCGTCCCATTGCTTGGTGCCCGCGTCCGTGCTGGAGAAATCGAGGTCGCAGACCTTCTCGCCGGCGAGGGTCAGGATGCGTATGGAGCCCCGGGTGGGCAGCCGGTCGAAGGTGAGCCAGGAGCCCCCGAAGCGGTCCGTGGAGTGCGGCTTCCAAGGCACCGGGTAGACCCGGATGTCGGGCAAGGTTTGGCCGTAGGATGTGGCGCCGAAGAGCGCGAAGACGGAGAAGTGCGAGACCGGGGCCGAGACCCTCTTGTCCGCGGTATCCACGGTCGTGGGCAGGGCCTCCCAGCCGAGCACCGAGGTGTTCAAGGTGTGGAGCTGGAGCTGAGCCACGGGCGCCGGCGGGCTGGAGCCGTCGATGATGCCGTCGCCGTTGGCATCGGCGTAGGGCAAGGACAACGACGCCGACGAGCCCAGGGCGCCGTCGTAGTAGTTCACGCCGTCCAAGGTCGGCACGATCTCCAGCAGGCTCGGGTAGGTCGGGGTGTTCGGCATGAGCGTCTGGCCGGAGGGCGGCCGGGAGAGGGCCTGCGCCAGGAAGTTGTAGGGGACCCGCAGCGGGTGGCTGACCGGGTCGTCGCTCACGTAGATGCTGGCCGCCGAGGGGAAGGCGTTGGGAGGCAGGAGCAGCCGGATGGCGCTGTTGATCCCGGGCGGCGTGAGCCGGGACGGGAAGTAGCTGCGATAGAGCTCCGCGACCTGCGCGGCGCTCAGAGCCGAGTTGAGCAGGCGGACATCGTCGATGACGCCCGAGAAGCCCAGACCGTAGCTGCCGGATCCGTCCTTGCGGTTGCCCACCGTCAGGGGCTCGGCGTTGGACACGCGCGCCCAGCCGCTGGGCGTGGTGCCGCTGGCTGCGAACACTCCGTTGACGTAGAGCGTGGCGACCTTCGGGCTGGCGGCGGCGTCGAAGACCCCGGTGACCAGGTCCCATTGGCCGGTCCGGGCCGTGGACGTGCCGAAGACGGTGACGGTCGGCGCCGGCCCGCCGTCCATCTGGACGCGGAAGAGGTAGCGCGCTCCTCCGGTCCGGTTGGTGAGCTCCAGGCTGAAGGATTCGGCCCCCGAGGCGCCCTTGGCGACCAGCCCCGCCCCCTCGGACTGCACGGCGCTGGCGGGCTTGACCCAGGCGCTGACCGTCAGGGACCCGGTGAAGAGGTACTGCGCCCCGCTGGGGATGCTCGCCAGGGAGTTGCGCATTCCCGAAAAGGTGACCGCATGGCCCAGGTTCGGCGGCGCGTCCGTGGTGAAGGTCGGAGTCGAACGGGGGGCGCTGCAGATGGCGGGGATGTCCTGACAGGCGAGCTGCCCGGCGTTGGCCCAGGCCGAGGAGTCCACGGCCCGGGTCCCGGAGTCCGCGTCGAAGTGCCAGAGCCCGACGGTGCCCGGCGGGACGGCGTAGGGCGAGACCGGGGCCGAGGAGCGGGTCACGCTGGGGTCCGACTTCGTGCAGGCCCAGCCTCCGTTGACGAAAGTGGTAGGGACCTGCGCGCCGTTGATGGCGCGCACGCGCGCGTAGTAGGTGGAGGCCGGGAACAGGCCGCTGACCACGGTGAACGTACTCATGACGCTCACCGTGGCCGCCACCACCCCGAAAGCGGAGTCCGTGGCCAGGCTGATCTCGTAGAAAGTGTGGGAGGCGTTGCCGTTGGGGCTCCAGGTCAGGTTGATGGTGTTGCTGCTCGCCCCGCTGATGCCGGGAGCCGCCGGCTCCTCGGCCAAGGTGAAGGCGTAGACCACCGGGGAATAGGGGCCGTATTCGCCGCTGGAGTTGTAGGCTGCGATCTTGGCCCCGCAGGCGGAGTTGGGGCGGAATGGGCCGGAGGAGAAGGTGACCGCGGCCGTGTGGGGGTCGACCAGGATGGGCTCCTCGGTTTCGCTGACCAGCCGGTAGCCCACCGCGCCGGTGACCGTGGCCCCGGGCCAGTCCCAGCGCACGGTGGTCTTGTCGACCGCGGAGCCGCTCAGCACGGGCGGCCGGGGCCGGGTGACGGTGGAGGAAAGGACCGCGAAATCGGAGAACTGCCCCCCGTAGCTGTCCTGGGCGCGGCCGCTGGCCGCGCGCACGCGGAAGGTGTAGGTGGTGCCGGAGGCCAGGCCGTCGACCGACAAGGAGCGCGCGGTCCAGTTGTCGGAGATGTAGACGAGGGTCGAGACCGAGATGAGCCGGCCCAGCGCGTCGAGCGGGGACATCGACACCTCGAAGCGGGTGTAGGACGGGTTGGTGCTGTCCCACTGGAGCTGCAAGGACCCGGTGGAGACGGCGGCCGCCCTGAGGTTGCTGGGCGAGTCGGCCAGAGTGTAGGCGCTGGCGGACGGAGAGAGGGGGCTGGCCAAGGTGGTGACCGAGTCCTTCGCCCGGAGCTGGAGCGAGTAGAGCTTGTTGGTCTCCAGGGGGGCGTCGGAGAGGTCCCGGGTCTGGATCCAGGGCGGCGTGGGCCATGAATTCCCGGTCAGGGTCCCGAGAGGGGGGTAGGGGGCGCCGCTGGCCGCGTCGTAGGGGAGGTACTGGAACGGGACGCAGACGCCGACCGGAGGCGTCCAATTCCAGGTGATGATGTTGTGGCCGGGGGTCGCGCTGAGGCTGGTGGGCGCGTCCGTGAAGTCGCCGACCGTGGAGGCCCCGACCACTGCCGACGTGTCGCTCCAGACCGCCGCCGCCCAGCTGGCGCCGCCATCATAGGCCCGTACGACGCGATTGACGGAGGTGGCGGTCGGCAAGGCGGTCTCCGTGCAGGTGGTCAGTCCCGTGGGATTGCACTTCACGCCGCCCAAGGATCCGTCGCCGTAGATCTCCCGGACCTCGTAAAGGGTGTTGGCCGAGCTGACGGGGTCGAGGCTGCCCATGGCCACCGGGTTCCAGGTCCAGGTGATGGCGGTCTTCGGGCAGACCACGGGGCCCGCGGGGTGCCCACCCGCGAATGAGTTCGGGGTCTCGGGCTGCGAGACGAACCTCGTGGCGGATTCCGGGCCGCGCTCCGCTATCTTGTTCTCCTCGTTCATGCAGTTTATCGCGAAGACGTAGTGGCTGGACTTGGGCAGGTCCGTGAGGCTGAGGACTTCGTCCTGGATCATCCTGGAGTAGGGGGTATAGAGGCTGTAGGCGCCGTTCTTCTTGGCCCAGACCGCGCAGCGCGTGTTGTCCGGATTGTCGCGGATCTTCGCGGTGATCTCGACCGTGGTGGGGCCCGTCGCAGTGATGCCGGTGGGAGCCGCTGTGGGCTTGGCGGCCAGGGTCCTGACGGAGGAGACGGCGGTGGACCCGGAGGGGCCGACGGTCTTGCCGGAGCAGCCCGCGCAGGTGTCCACGTAGGTCGCCGAGTAGGACAGGGTGTAGAGGCTGTTGGGAGTCAGACCGGTGGGGGTGTAGAAGGGCTGGTTGTTCGGGGAGCCCGGGGCGCCCGCGTTGGTGTTGATGGTGTATTTGGTGTTGCTGTTGGTCGGGTAGGTGTTGCAGACGTAGCTCGACCAGTCCCAAGTGATGGACGACGCGCCGACCATGGCGGGCGTGGGGTCGGGCGGCAGCTTCAGGTCGGTCGTGTTCACGGTGATGGCCAAGCCGTGGTAGGCGATGCCCTCGTTGGCGTCTTGGGCCGCGTTGTTGACGTTGGAGGTGGGGGTATGGATGGCGCCGATATTCATGTTGAAGTGGGCTGCCTTGCTGCCGTGCGTCCAGTCATCGCCCCAGGTGTAGTAGTAGGGGTACCAGCGTCCCGTGGTCCCGTCGTTGTAGTAATAGGCCTGGCCCGCGAAGTCGCTGGCGACCTGGCCTCCGGGCATCTCGTAGTTGAGGATGCGGATGTCGTCCATCTCGCCGGTGAAGCTGTCCCCCGGGTAGACGTTGGGCGAGGCGCCCAGATAGGTGGTGGCGGAGCCGCCTTGATAGGCGTTGGCCGCGGTGCGCTCGTTGTCCTTCGTGCCGTCTACGAAGATGGTCTGGTACTTCGAGCCGTAGTCGAAGGCGAAGACCAGGTGGTGCCAAGCGTTGTTGCTGAGGGTCACGTTGCCCAAGAGATTGTCGGTGCCGAAGCGCATATAGGGCCGGTTGCTCGCGAGGCCGATGAACAGGCATTTGTTGCCGGCGCCCCCGGGGCACTGCTGCAGGATGGGACGGGTGCTGGAGCCTGAGCCGCTGGTGTATGGGGTCACAGGCTTGACCCACAACTCCACGGAGAATGACCTCTCGGTGAAGACTCCATCCATGCTCTGGATCGCGTCGTAAGCCACCGAATAGGAGTATCCATAGCTGTCGCACGTATAGGGCAGAGAGGTCCGGTAATGCTTGCAGCAATAATTGTAGTTGCCGGCGAAGTTGAGGCCGCCGTCCGGAGTGCCGGCGCCGGGGCCCCAGGGTTTGCCCGTAGACCAGCTGGTCGCCGCGTCACTCGGGGTTCCGGTTCCGTCCACGCAGGCGTTGCCCTGGTAGTGGTTTCCCGGGACGGAATAGAGCAGCGAGCGCCCGATGCCGGAGGAGTCGGTCCCGCTGTTGTTGAGGTGCAGCATGAGGCTGGTGCCGCCGAGCGTGTTCGAGCGCGGATAGGCCCCGCCCATGAGCCCCGGCGAGTCCATGGTGAAGCCCGTGTACCAGGTGGGAACGGTGGTGTAGATGGTGGGGCTTTGGTCGGTGGCCGCGGCCGCGGCTCCGTTGCAGTAGGTGATGCTGGAGAAGGCGAAGGCCGGCTCGGCGTGCAGCCTGGGCGCGGCGAAGAGGATGAGGAGAAGGGCCGCCAGGGATGTCCTGCGCAGGTTCATGCTCGCGTTCCCCGCCACAACGCCAGCGTAATCCCGGGATGTTATAGAGTTATTTCAATCTCTTGAGGAAGTCCAGGGCCTCTCTCTTCGTGGAGATCTTCCCCTCGGCCTGGGCCTCGCGCAGCTTCTCGAGCAGTTCCCCCACCTTGGGGCCCGGCGGGATGCCCGAAGCCTTCATCACCGCGTGGCCGTCCAAGAGCCGGTCCGGCACGGGCTTGCGCCGCTCGTCGAAGCGGCGGCGCAGGAGCTGCGCGATGACCTGCAGGTGCCTGAGGGTCTTGCGCGCCTCCACGGGCCGCACGCCCGACATGTCGAAGGAGTCCGGCTCGGCGCAGGCCTGGGGCAGGAGCCGCTCCAGCTGGCGGTGGGGCAGATAGCTGGCGTGGTCGGCCCAGCACGCCAGGAGCACGGGCACGGCCTGCTCGCCCAGGTCGCGGAAGAAGCGGTAGACCGCCTTGTCGGTCAGCACGCCTCCGGCGGTCAGGTTGCCCGGCCGCAGGTGGTGGGCGGCCACGGCCGAGACCAGCTCCACGGTCTCGTTGGGGAAGCGCAGGGCCTTGAGCAGGCCCGCGGCGCGCCGCGCCCCGGCCAGGTCGTGGCCGAAGAAGCGCAGCCTCCCCCCCCTGCGCCGGGCCGTCTCTGGCTTGGACACGTCGTGCAGGAGCACGGCCAGCATCAGGGCGGCGCGCCAGGGCTGGCCGGGCCGCAGGCGCTCTCCCAAAGACTCCAGCAGCGGCCCAGCCGCCTCGCCGAAGACCCGCCGCGGGTCGGCCAGGAGCAGGTCCAGCCGGGAGCACGCCTCCAAAGTGTGGCGCAGCACCCCGCCGCGGCCGTAGTAGCAGGTGGCGCACCGCCGCGCGGCCTCGAGGTCCTCGAAGAGAGCGGTCAGGAGCCCCGCGTGGTCCATGCGCGCCAGCCAGGCGGGGCAGCCCGGCTCGGCCAGGAGCAAAGTCAGCTCGGCCGAGATGCGCTCCGGCGCGCTGCGGAGCGCCCGCGTGCGCAGCGCGCGCAGGCTGCGCAGGGTCCCGGCCTCGATGGCGAGGCCCAACTGGGCTCCCAGGCGGAAGGCGCGCAGCAGGCGCAGGGGGTCGGCCTTGAGGATGCCCTCGTCCTCGCAGCGCAGCAGGCCGCGGCGCAGGTCGGCCAGTCCCCCGCGCGGGTCCAAGATGGCGGACTCGGGCAGGGCGGCGGGCAGGTCCGGTGCCAGCGGCAGGGCCAGGGCGTTGACCGTGAAGTCCCGGCGCGCGAGGTCTGCGGCGATGTCCTCGCCCTGCAGCTCGCTGACGTCGATATGCAGCGCCCCCCGTCCCTTGGGCAGGGCCAAGCGGAAGACCCCGTTCTTATCGTCGAGGACCACGAAGGCCGCCCCCAGCCGGCGCCCCAGCCGGGCGGCCCCGGAGCGGGCGCCGCGCACCGTCAGGTCCAGGTCCAGCACGGGCC
>JAQUNT010000036.1 GCA_028717525.1 Elusimicrobiota bacterium | reverse complement strand
CTGCTGCCTCCCGTAGGAGTAAGGCCCGTGTCTCAGTGCCTTCGTGCCCGTTCGCCCTTTCAGGCCGGGTACCCGTCATAGCCTTGGTGGGCCGTTACCTCACCAACTAGCTGATGGGCCGCAAGCCCCACCTCGAACGACCCTTGCGGGCCTCTCATCCCTCGGTGATGCCACCAAAGGATCATACGGTGTATTAGCACCGCTTTCGCGGCGTTATTCACCATTCGAGGGCAGGTTGCTTACGTGTTACTCACTCGTCTGCCGCTAGCTCTACGATACGCTTATAGAGCCCGCTCGACTTGCATGTGTTATGCACTCTGCCAGCGTTAATTCTGAGCCAGGATCAAACTCTCCATTAAATGGTTTGGACGTTTTCCCAGCGCTAAGGGCGCCAGTACTTCCGTTTTTATCCAAATGGAGTGAATTGACTTTATTAGCTCTTCCTTGTTTCCGGTGCCTCGACATCCCAACGAGGACGTCTCCGCACCGAAACACACCATTCTTACCTTAGCACTCTCTCCCTTCCCGCGGCTGAAGACTCCGCGTTCAGAGGACAGAGCGCCTATTCGCTGTCAAACCCGATTTTTCAAAGAGCGAAATTTGCCCTAACCGGTCTTCCTCAACTTCGGGAAGCCGCTAGCGGCAAATTGCTTTGCCGTCCGCTTGACTTCACAAGCTGACCGGAACATTATAGCACGAAACGGCCGCCAGCTGTCAACACTTATTTTCTCCGTCGGAGAAATGCTCAAAATTCCGCTTGACAACACGCCGCACCCACCCGGGATGCCGGGAGCTGGGGGGGCGGGGAGGCCGCCTCCTGACATGACTTTTCTACATGTATATGTTATAATGGTCGCATGGAGAGGCTGGCCGGAGCCCTGTTGGAATCGCTCCATTTCCGGAGCGCGAAGCCGCGCATCGCGCTGCTCGAGGGGCCGCGGGGAGTGGGCAAGACCTTCATCGCCCAGCAGCTGCAGAGGCGGCGGGGCAGCCAGGGGGTCTGCGCTTCCTGGGACGACTGGGAGTTCCGAAAGAAAGCTCTGACTTCTCCATATTCGATCTTCGAAGGGCATCAGACACTTCTTTTCAAGAAAGTGCTTGCCCTTGTTGATGAATTTGAAAAGGCGCACAGGAAATGGGATTTTCTTACCGATCTTTACAATGCTCATAGCGATAAAATCGATTTTATAGCTACTTCCAGCTATAACTCTAAACTTTCATTGAATAACAGGAAATTCATCCGTTCCAAGTGCAGCAGGTACAGGATCCATCCTTTTTGCTTGTCTGAGTTGATTAAAGCTGGATTCCTTCCATCCAGGGACACTTGCGTAAAAGTGTTATCCACAGTATTAACATCACCTCCAGATCCAGGGCGACGTGGTAAAAATGCGCTTGAATTGCTTATCAAATTCGGAGGATTCCCTTCCGCTTTCATCTGTCAGAACGAAAAAAAACATGCCGGCATCATAAAGGAACGCAGAGACCGCCTGGTCCGTGAGGATCTGCGGGAGATGACGCGCATCCACCAATTGCCCGGGGTAGAGAGTCTGATGGACATGGTATCGCCCGGCGCCTTGCTTTCCTTCAACACGCTGAGGCTGAGACTGGGGATCAATGCGGCCACGGCGCGGTTGTGGCTGGACCAGCTCGAGCGCCTACACTTTTGCTTCCGGGTCGAGCCGTTCGCAGGCCGGCTCCCCCGGGCTCTGCGGCACGCGGCCAAGCTGTATCTGTGGGACTGGTCCTGCGTGGCCAACGCGGAGCTGCGGTTCGAGAACTTGATAGCGTGCGCGCTGCTGAGGTGGTGTCATTTCGCCCAGGATTGGGGCGGGGAGGACCTGGAGCTGCGCTTCGTGCGCGACAAGGAGCGGCGCTCCGTGCCCTTCCTCCTGGTCCTGGACGGGAAGCCCCGCCTGCTGGTGGGGACGGCGGCCGGCGAGGCGGGCGCGCTCGGGCCGTTGCGGTACTTCTCGCAGAGACTGCGGGTGCCGGCTGTGCTGGCTGCGGCGGGATGCAAAGCGGCGGCAGAGTCGACCGGGGTCAAGGTGGTCCCGGCGGCTGCGTTCCTGGCCGGCATCCCGTAGCTCCATAAATAATACCGAACGGGAATATGGCATTGACTTTTTTTAGTTGCAGGTTATAATATTACCGAACGGGAATATATGCCCAACAAAATGCCCACAAAGCCCTTCACTGGAAAATCGGTGGTCAAAGATCCAGTCCGAATCGGCGAAATCGTGCGCCAAATTCGAAGAGATTCCAATCTTACTCAGCAAGAAGCCGCGGCCCTCTGCAAAGTGGGCGCTCGCTTCATGTCGGACTTGGAGAATGGAAAGCCGACTCTCCATCTAGGGAAGGTCCTCCATGTTCTCGCCTGCCTCGGGCTTACCGCCTTCATCAAGCGCAAGGAGTTGAGCGATGAGCGAGACTCTTAACGTCTTCTGGGGCGCCAGTCTCGCCGGCCGTCTGAGCCAGGAAGATAAGGAAGACTTTGCCTTCCAGTATGCCCCTGGATGGCTATCGAATCCTGAGGCAGCGCCGCTCTCCATCCGCCTTCCGCTTCGGCCGGAACCTTTTGACGACGAAGCCTGCCGGACATTCTTCGTCAACCTGCTCCCAGAGGGAACGACACGGACTCTCATCGCCAAGAAGCTGGGCATCTCCGAAAGCAACGACTTCGGACTCCTGGCGGCGCTCGGCGGCGAATGTGCCGGGGCCCTCTCTTTGCTGCCTGAAGGCCAAGCCGCCAGCAGCCAGGGCAGCTATGAGCCTCTCGAACAGGAAGAGCTCGACAAGATGATCGAGCGGATGGCGCAGAGTCCTCTCCTCGTCGCCCATGAGGACTTGCGGCTCTCGTTGGCGGGTGCACAGCAGAAGCTCCCCGTGCTCTTCCGCGACGGGAAGTTCTATCTACCCCACGGTTCCTATCCCAGCTCGCATATCCTCAAGCCGAAGATCCCGGGCTTCGAGGGCATCATCGAGAATGAAGCCTTCTGCATGAGACTGGCAGCGGAATGCGGGCTGCCGGTCCCACAAACCACGCTGCACAAAGGCAAACATCCCGTCTACATGGTCGAACGCTACGACCGGTGCCGCGACGACAAGGGGGCCCTCGTTCGGATCCACCAGGAGGATTTCTGCCAGGCCTTGGGCTACAGCTACAGCAAGAAGTACGAGTCCGACGGCGGGCCTGGGCTGCAAAAGTGCTTCGGTCTCCTCAACGAGCACAGCACGCAGCCGGCGCTGGACAAGGGTCTGCTGCTGCGATGGACCGTGTTCAATTATCTCATCGGGAACTGCGATGCCCACGCCAAGAACCTTTCGATGATGTTGAACAAAGCCGAGTACAGGCTCGCGCCGTTCTACGATCTGCTCTCCACGAAGGTCTATCCGGCGCTATCCATGAAGTTCGCGATGCGCATCGGCAAGCAGTACCGCGCGGACTGGATGATGAAGACGCATTGGGAACGCCTGGCTGAAGAGGCCGGCGTCGGCACAAGAGCCGTTCTCGCGATCTGTGAAGAACTCGGCGAGACGACACCCGGCAAGGCGCAAGCGCTGGCCAGGGATTTGATCGCCGGCTTCGGAGCAGAGACGACTCTCAACCGCATCGTCAAGAATATCGAGACGACGAGTCGCAGAATGCTGGGGATCATCAGGCCGCAAGGGCCCGCCGAGGGAAGCGAATGAAGTGAACAGCCCAAGTGGAGCGCTGTTCTCGCGGCGCTACAGCGGCGCTCCTATTCTGGGGCTGTGGGTCAGATTCTAGCTACGGCGCCTTGAGCGCTCCCAGCCCGAAAAGGCGCGCGTACTGCACCGGCACGCCCACGCAGCGCGAGTCGTAGAAGCAGCGCCGGCAGCCCTCGCTCTTGGCCCGGCCCACGGCCGGGCCCTCGGCCGGCACATCCGCGCCGTAGCGCACCCGGTCCTGCGGGAAGGCCCGCTGCGCCGCGTAGCGCGCCGGTTCCTCCGTCACGCAGACCGGGAAGGAACTCTCGGCCCCGAAGCGCTCCACGCGCAGGCCCTCGGCCCGGCACCGGGCCAGGGCGCGCCGCAGGTACGGGGCCGCGGCCTCCAGGCTCACCGTCCAGCCCGGGGCGTCCAGGTGCCCGGCCTCGTTGATCATGGAGAAATAGACCCCGGGCCGCCGCGTGCGCGCCAGGCCTCGGCAGAGCTTGCCCAGGAAACCGACGTACCCGGGCAGATCCTTGTAGTTCCAGCGGTTGACCACGATGTTCACGGTCAGCCGGATGCGCTTCTCAGCCAGGAGGTTCTTGAGGCCGGCCACGGCGCGCGGATAGAGCCCGCGGCTGCCCGTGCTCTTGTCGTAGAGGCGGGGCCGGTGCGAGTGGAAGGACACCATCACGCTGCCTACCCCGAGCTCGGCCAGGCGCGCCACACGCTCCGGACGGTCCAGCAGCACCCCGTTGGTCTGCAGCACGATGTTCCGGAAGCCCGCGCCCTTGGCCTCCTTCAAGATGCGGGGCAGCCGGGGGTCCGCGGTCGGCTCGCCGCCTGAGATGGTCAGCTCCCGGCGACCCCTAGGGCGCCGGCCCAAAGCCTTGAGCTCGCGCTCTATAGCCGCAAGCTCAACGCGCCGGCCGGTCAAGGGCACGAAGCAGAACGGGCAGCGCTGGTTGCAGGCGAAGGTGGTGCGCAGGAGCAGGTCGACGCCCTCGTTGCCCTCGTGCCGCTCCGCCACAGAGGCGGAGCCGCGGCGATGCTCCACCAGCCGCGCCAGCTTGGCCGCCAGCTCTTGCCCGGCCCGGCCGCGCAGGCGCCAGCCCCGCCTAGCCAGCACCGCCCGGATGCCGCGCGCCAGCTCTCGCCTAGAGGGCATGGATGAACTCCGTGAGCTCCGCGTCAACGCGCCGGGTGGACTCTAAAGCCTCGGCCGAAAAGCATGCGCGCAGCACAGCCTCCAAGGCCGTGGGCCGCGGCATGGGCCGCAGGCGCGCGGGCCTGCGGACGTGCCCCAGCCGCAAAGGTCCGGCATGAGGCCCCGCCCCGCGGACCAGGATCAGGTTGGAGGCGTAGACGCGGCCGTCGGTGTCTACGCACCAGCCGTCGTTGTAGAGCGGCACCGCGCCCCAGCGGCTCAGGTTCTTCACCGCGATGGGCCTGCCGCGCAGAAGCCGCGCCAAGGCGGCAAAGCACCGGCGCAGTTCCGTAAGCTCCGCCTCCGACCAGGTCACGAAGTAGGCGGGCAGGAAATTGACGCTGCGCAGCCCGAGGGCCAGTGCTGAGCGGAGGCGGCGCAGCACGGCCGGCGCGCGCTCCCCGGGCGCGATGACGAAGTTGAGCGAGGTCCGCGGCAGCCGGCCCAGCCAGGGGCTGGAGCGGCCGAAGACCACCTCCACCTCCGGCCGCTCGCGCAAGAACCGCGCCATGCGCGCGTCGAGCAAGCACCCGCTGGTGCCCAGCTCGAAGTCCGCGGCCAGGCCCAGCTCCCGGACCAAACCCACGGCCCGGCGCACCAGTCCGGGCTTGAGCAAGGGCTCGCCCCCGAAGAGCTTGATCCGCGGCTTCCGCCCCAGGCGCGGGCCCAGGCCGCGCAGCGCGGCCGCGAGGGTCGCCGCGCTCATGTCGCGCGGCTCGAAGCCCTGGGGGCAGAAGCCGCAGCGCGAAGGGCAGCGCCGGGTCAGGACCACAGTGAGGGCGCCGGGTCTCATGGTCTCATGGGACGCAGCCCCGCGGTACCGAACTCCGCAAGGTGCCTCCGGAACACCCCGCCGCAGTCCTGCCGCAAGGCGCAACGGAGGCAGAGCGGAGGCTGGACCCGGCGCCGGGTCGGCCGCAGGCTGACCGTCTCCCGCAGTCCCGCGCCGCCGCGCTCCACCGTGACCCGGGGCGAGAAGTAGAGGTCGTTGGAGCAATCCTGCCGTTTGCCCAGCGCGCACAGGGGCAGGCCGAACACGCGCAGCACCGCGCCCCGCCGCTCGGCCAGGCGCGCCAGGGCGGGCAGCTTACGCCGCCACCAGGAGAACGGAACCGCCTGCCGGCCGTAGTCTTGGGCGCCGCGGCCCTCCGGAGCCACTTGGGAGAGGAGGCAGTGTCTGACCCCGGGCCGGGCCAGGATGAAGCGCAGGACAGCCTCGAGGCGGGCCCAGTTGCGCCTGGTCACCACGGTGTTGGTCAGCAGGAAGAGCTTGCGGCGGCAGCGCGCCGCGGCCAAGGCGCGCCGCAGCCGTCCGAAGGAGCCGGAACAGCGGGTCAAGCTGTCGTGCAGTTCGGCGTCATCGCCGTGGACCGACAGGCACAGCTCGTCGATGAGGGGCAGGACGAGGCGGGCGTAGCCCGCTTCGGCCAGCCGCGCGCCGTTGGAGGTCACGTAGGTCTTGAATCCCAGCCGGCGCGCCGCTGCCAGCACCGCGGGCAGTCCGGGGTGGAGCGTAGGCTCTCCGCCGGTCAAGGTCAGGTGGTCGCAGCCCTGCCTGCGCTTGACCGCGAGGACCCGGGCCACCTCAGCGGCGCGCAGGTGGGCGCCCCGGAAGCGCGCCAGGCGCGAGGACTCCGAGCAGAAGACGCAGCCCTGCACGCAGCCGTAGGTCAGGTGCATCTCCAGCCTGCGGATCATGCGGGCTCCCGGGGCAGGCACAGTCCCTTGACCAGTTCGTTGGCCGCGCGCGACAGGAAGCCCAGGGCCCCCCTGAACCCCAGGAACGGCTCGTCCCGGAGGAAATGGGTGCTCTCGGAGGGATAGCCGAACTCCATCCAGCGGCGTCCGGCGGACACCTCCTGGAAGGCGAAGGCGCTGCCCACGATGAGGTCCGCAGCGCCCCCGGCCAGCTCGTTCCACGCCTCGCGCACCTCCGGCGGCAGGGGCTCGAAGGCCGTCTGCGGCCGGGCCTCAAGGAAACGGCGCTGCTCCGCGCTGAGATGGTGCGCCCCTCCCACCACCAAGGTGCCCGCGACCCGGCCGCCCAGCTCCTCGATGAGCTCCGCGAAGCCCGCGGCGTAGTGCGGGTCCCCGGCGAAGGCGAAGCGCCGGTTCTGGAAGGCGTGCGGCACGGTCCACTCCAGCCGGGGGATGACCGCGTCGAGCTCCGCGGCGATGAAGTCCCGGGCCCGCTCCGGCCGCTTGAACTCGCGGCCCAGCAGCTCCACGAACCTACGGCTGCCCTCCAGCCCGAACGGCAGCCCGGCCTCCACGACCCGGACCCCCAGGCGCCGCGCCAGGACCCGGGCGGCCGTGCGGCCGTGGGGCAAGGACAGCACGGCCGAAGCTTGGCGCGCGGCGCGCAGGGACTCGTAGGGGCGGCCGGAGAGCCAGATGGACGCGGCCTGCAGGCCCAAAGCGCGCAGGATGCGCTCCAGCTCCCGAACGTTACCCTGGTGGTCCCCCTCGTTGCGGTCCATGAAGTAGCCCACCACCGCGACCTGGTCGCGGCCGGGCCGGGCGCCGGAGAGGTCCAGGCCCGAGGCCAAGGCCTCCAGCACCCCGGCGTAGCCGTCGAGCCAGTCCCCGGATAGGGCCGAGCGGCGGGGGATGACGAAGGCGGGCTTGCCCGTGCGCGCCTCGCGCAGCAGGCGCTCGTAGTCCGTGCCCGCGATGGCGCACATGGGCATGGCGCCCATGAACAAGGCGCCGCAGCCCGGCCAAGCCGCGATGCGCCGCAAGGCATCGGTGATGGCGCCCTCGCAATTGCCGGCGATGTTGAAGACGTTGAGGCCCGTGTGCTGCACGCGGTGCTCGCTGTCGCAGGACAGGAGGGTCGAGAACAGGTCGTGGCGTCCGTGGATGTGCTCGGCCTTGGCGAAGATGCAGCTGGGGCCGTCGCCCAGGAAGTAGGCGTCGGGCACCGCGTTGAGCGCCAGGTAGGCCCCCTGCAGATAGGGGATGTTGATGCGCACCCCGATCTTGCCGCTAGGCATGGGCTTTCCTGGGGACCTTGGCCAAAGCCCCGGCGTAGCGGCGGTAGAAGGGCAGCCGGCACACGGCCAGGAGCCGCTCCAAGGTCCGGCGCGCGCCTTCCAGACCGGGCTCCACGTCGCGGCTGGAGAAGCGGGCCTTGCCCGCTCGGTTGAGCCTCCAGTCGAAGCGGATGTCCGAGTACACGGCCGGGAACTCCCCCTCGCGCAGGGCCCGCTCCAGCTCCCAGGGGCTGCGGAAGGTCGTCACCCGGGCCCCGGCCAGGCCCGCGGGCAACTCCGGCGCCCGCCCGTGCCGGTCGTAGTAGAGCAGGTCCATGCCGAAGCCCATCTCCCGGACCATGGCGGCCAGCGGGGCGCCGTGCCCGTAGCGCGGGCGCAGCAGCCCGGGCAAGGTCGACTCGGAGACCACGAAGGCCAGTCGCAGGCCGGAGGCCTGCCGGCGCAGAGCCTCCCAGGCCGGCAAAAAGCCGGCCAGCCTCCGCTTCCAGGCCTTGGCGAAGGCTGCCTCCCGGCCGGCCGCGGACGCGATGCGACTGAGGCACTCGCGCGTGCCGGCCAGGCCGTAGGGCGCGGGCACGGTCAGCACCTGGCGCGGCGAGGCCTGCAGGAGCTCCCGGAGCTTGGTCGGATAGAGGGTCATCTCGCAGAAGACCTGCCAGCGGGCCTCGGGGATGCGCTCCAATGAGGGGAAGTCCACGTCCGGGAAGGCGCAGACCCCGGTCTTGAGTCCCAGCTCGGCCAAAAAGGGCTTGAGCTCGGCCTCGCGCACGCCGGGGGCGAAGTGGAAGAGGTTGACCAGGCGCGCGTCGCCCTTTCCGGCGAAGAAGCCGGGACGGGCCGCCAAGGCGCGCAGATGCTCGCCGAAGTTGTCCTTGATGTCGCGGTCCTTCTGGCTCCAGCCCAAGGTGACCCCGCGGATCTCCCTGCGGCAGCGGCGCGCCAGGCCCTGGAAGTCCTCCCCCAACACGATAGGGGTGCACAGGTGCGTGAAGACCAGGAACTTCGCATGCCCCGCCACCTTGCGGACCTCCGCGACCAAGGCGTCGGCCCGCTGCCCCGTGCCCAGGATCATGTCGGACTCCTCGAGCTCGGTCACGATGAGGGAGTCCGCTTGCCGCTTCTCGGCCTCCGGCGCCGCGTCCTGGGAGCGGCGGCGGATCTCCTCCTGGGTCTCCTCGGGCCAGTCCAGGAAGCCCCATTTGCGGAAGCTCCGGCGGGGCCGCGCGTAGTAGCACTCCAGGTCCGCGTACTGGACGTTGACCATGCCGTGGGGCAGGGCTTCCGGCACCCCCAGCAGGACCTCGAAGTCCTGGTCCGCGAAAAAGTTGCGCCAGCCGTCCTCGAGCAGGCCCATGGGCTGGCCGATGCAGGGGACCTTGACCCGGTCCTCGCCCGAACCGGCAGGCTCGCGGAAAGAAAGCGGGTCCTCTTCCAGGAGACGGCGGACCTCCCGGAAGGTCCGGCGGCCCAGGCGCCGCGCCGCGGTCTCCAGGAAGCGCCGCGCCGCGGGCCCCGCGCCGGCCTCCGCGGCCAGGGCCAGGCCGGCCGTGCGCGCGTCCGCGGCCGGGGCGCCCGGGGGCAGGATGTAGAAGACCAGGCGCAGCTCCCGGGCGCTGAGGCTGACGCGCACGCTCCGGCCGCCTTCGCAGCAAAGCCCTTCCAGGCGCCAGCCCGCCCCCTCCCGCAGCCCCAGGATGCGCGCCAGGGCGGCCAGAGCCTGCGGCCCGGCCGAAACGTGCATCGCGGGCATGCTCAGACCCCTGCCCCCTGCAGTCCCTTGACCAGCTCGTTGGCCATGCGCGAGAGCAGGGCCAAGGCGCCGGTGAAGCCCAGGAACGGCTCTTCTTTGAGGAAGTGGGTGTGCTCCGAGGGGAAGCCGAACTCGAGCCAGGGGACCTCGGGCACGATGTTCTTGATGCCGAGCGAGGTGCCGACCAGCAGGTCCACCTCGTTGCGGGTCGCCTCGCGGAACAGCCGGCGGACCTTCTCCCGGTGCGGCTCGAACATGGTGCCGGGCCGCTGCTCCAAGGCCGCGCGGGCCTCGGCCGGCAGATGGTGCGCGCCGCCGATCAGCACCGTGGCCGCGACCCGGCCGCCGAGCTCCTCGACCATGTCGGCGAAGGCCGCGGCGTAGTGCGGGTCTCCGGCGAAGGCGAAGCGCCGGCCCAAGAAGGCGTGCGGCACGGTCCATTCCAGCCGGGGCGCGGTCTCGTCGGTCTCCCGGTCCGCGAAGGCCCGCGCCGCATCCGCCCGCCCGGTCTGCAGGCCGACCTGCTCCAGGAAGCGCCGGCTGGCCTCCAGGCCGAAGGGCAGGCCGGCCTCCACCAGCCGCGCGCCCAGGCGCCGGGCCAGCACGCGCGCGGCCTTGCGGCCGTGGGGCAAGGAGACGATGGTCCCCGCGTGCCGGACGCGGCGCAGTTCCTCGTAGGAACGCTCCGAGAGCCATATCGAGACGGTCTGCAAGCCCAGCGCCGACAGCATGCGCTCGA
>JAQUNT010000035.1 GCA_028717525.1 Elusimicrobiota bacterium | reverse complement strand
CGAAGAGCTGCTCGGCCTCGGCGTCGCGGCCTTCGGCCGCGGCGACCTCGGCCATGGAGAGCCAGCCCTCCAGCAGGCCTTGCGGGTCGGCCCCCGGCCTTTCCCGGTAGATGGCTAGGGCCTGTTGGACGCAGTCGCGGGCCTCGCTCACGCGGCCCGAGCGCAGATGCATGCGCCCGGAGACGTTCAGGGCTTCGGCCCAGTCCAGGTGGTTCTTGGGCAGGCGTCGGCGCAAGGACAGGGCCCGCGAGCAGTTCTCCTGAGCCCGATCGAGCTCGCCGGTCCGCAGGTAGATCGCGCAGCGGTCCGCGGCCACGGCCGAGTCCGCGGCCTCGTCCGATGAACCGACTCGGTAGTTGATGTCCTGCAAGCGCCGCATCAGCGGCTCCGCTTCCTCGTAGACCCCCCAGCGGGTGTAGAGCGTGGCCAGCCGGGCATAGGCCGCGGCGACCGGGGCGCTGAGCTCTCCGAAGTTCCTCTGCATCAGGCGCAGGGAATCGTTGTAGAGGTCCTCCGCCTCATCGTATTTCCCCTGCGCCATGAGCAGTTCCGCGAGGTTGTCCAGGAAATGGGCCCGCTTGGGCGCGTCCGGGCCCAAAGCTTCCGAGCAGATCTTGAGCGCGCTCTCGAAGAGGCTTTGGGCCCGCTCCCGCTCCCCCAGCCGGCGGTAGACCTTGCCCAGAAGGTCCAGGGCATAGGCGGTCCGGAGGTCCGCGGGTCCGAAGGAGTCCTCCGCCAGCCGGGCCCCCTCCTGGGCCACGGGCAGGGCGTCCTGATAGCGGCCTTGCTCGTAGAGCGAAAGGCCGGCGACCGATCGCTCCTGCCAGCGGACCTCCCTGGCCTGGCGGCAATACGCGGCCAGGCACAGGGCCGCGGGCAAGGCCAGCGCCGCGAGCAGCCACTCCTTCCTGAGAGTCACGGTCCGCTCCTACTTGAACAGCTTGCGCAGCGAGGCCATCTCCATGGGGTGCATCTCGCGGTCGCCCGCGGCCCGCGCCGTGACGCGCACCTCTCCCTGCAGCACGCTCAGGGCCGCGTACTGGGCCTCGTTGGGATTGAGCATGAGCAGCAAGGCGCCGCGCCCGTCGGTTTGCTCCGGCCTCAGCGCGTCGATGACCAGGACATTCTGCAGGATCGTGGCCGTGACCTTCTCCTTGGCGCCGCTTTTCATCAGCGCCTCGAAAGTCACCAGCACGTCCACCCACTGGCCCGGCTTGATGAAGGCCAGCTGATGCCCGGGCAGGGGCAAGGAGAAGCCGCGGTAGCCGGGGGCCACCCGCGGCTTGGGCGTGTAGGCGGGCGCCGCCGCGGTGACCGCCGGAGGCGCGGCGAAGAGCAGCGCGAAGGCGTCGCGCGCGTCGCCGGCCGCGGCCGCCGCCGCTTTGCGGAAGGCCTCGCCGTCGCCGGCCGGCAGGGCGTCGACCACGGCGTCGAGCGGCTCGAGCGCGCGGTTGAACGCCGCGAGCAGGGCCGCGCCGCGGTAGTCGAGGGAATCCTCGAGCTTCGACCTGCGGATGCGGTCCAAGGACATCTTGTAGCGCAGGAGGATGTCGTGGTATTCCTTTTCCTGGTTGAAGGGCGCCGACGCGGCCGCGGAGGCGCCCTTGGGGAAGGCCTGCTTGGCCAGGTCCAGGAATTCGTAGAGGATGGCCGGCGGCGCCTGCCAGAGCTGGGCCTCGCTCAAGTCGCCCTCCTCCGGGTCGCGCCAGACCTTGTGCTCCGCCATCTTGGGGAGCGCCGCCGGCAGAAACGGCGGCATCCGGACCACGCTCTTCGCGCCCGAGCAGGTCAGCGTGCGCTCCTTGAGGCCGGGATCGGGGTCCGGCTTGAGATAATGGTAGAAGAGCTGCATCTCCTGCGCCGCGCACCCCATCGTCTCGGTCGGATAGGCGGGGGGCTGCGCCCGCGCCGGCGGGCAGGCCAAGGCCGTCAGGATCAGGATCGACATCCAATCGGATCGTCTCATATCTCGCCTCCAGTCGGTCTCTCGCTCAGCGGAACAGCTTGCGGAAGCTCGCCATCTCCATGGGATGCATCTCCACGTCGCCCGGCGCGCGCAGGGCGACGTGGAGGTCGCCTTGGGCGTCGCTCAGGGCCGCGTACTGGGCCTCGTTGGGGTTGAGCAGGATCTGCACGGTGCCGCGGCCCTGCGACTGGGCGGGTTTGAGCACCTCCACGATCCGCACGTTCTGCAGGATGGTGGCCGTGACCTTCTCCTTGCGCTTGTCCGCCATCTTCGCCTCGAAGGTCACCATCACGTCCACATGGTCGCCCTTCTTGAGGAAGGCCACCTGGTGGCCGGGCAGGGACAGGGTCACGCCCCGGTAGCCCGCGAAGAGCCCCGCCGAGTCGGACCGGAGCGGAGCCTGTTCGGCCTTCTCCTCGGGAGCGGCCGAGGCGGGAGCGGCCCGCGCCAGGATGAACCGATAAAGCCCGTCGGACATCGCCGACTGCCGGCCGATCCGGCAGGTCCAGGCCCCGTCCTTGCGCGCGCAGGTGCTTTCGCTGCCCTCGTCTCCGGCGACCAGGCGCACGACGGTGCCGCCGGCCGAGGCATGCCTGCGCATGAAGTCCTCGGCGTTCGGATTCACCGCGGAGCCGTCCGGGTTGCGCAGGGAGGCGTCCAGGACGAAGGAGAGGGGCTCCTGGGCCGCGTCGGCGGCGGCGTTGATGGTGATTTCGACCTTGAAGGTCCTGGTCGCCGGGACCTTCTCATCGTGTCTGCGGTACTCCAGGACCAGCGTGGTCCGGCCCGGCTTGAGACCGCGTATCCGGAACACGTCCAGCCCCACCTTCCGGCCATTCTCCTTCGACATCAGCCTCGTGGTGGGGTCGATGGCCACCATCTCGGCGTCGACCATCGCCACGGCCCATTCGTCGTTGGGCTCCTTCTCGGGGTCCCACGGGAGCTCGATCTTGAATCGCTCTCCAACGGAGACGGCGACGGCGCCCGGGTTCGGTTTTTCACGCAACACCGTGACACGGGCATCCGGCACCCTCTTGACGCCGGGCGCTGTGGACGGCTCGGCAGCCCAGGCGCCCGGGCTCAACAGCGCTGCGAGCGCCCACAGCATGATGGTCTTCATGGCGAATCCTCCTTGTTCAGTTGCGCGTCAAAGCACGGGCTTCACGAAAAGTTCCTCGATGCGGACCGGGCGTTCCTCGAGCCGGACCGTGGCGTGCTCGAGTTCCCAGACCACGGCCTGGCCGTGCGCGGTGCGCGTCCGGCGGCCGGCCACGGTCACGAACGGGTGTCCCGCGCGGACCTTGCCGTGGGTCTCGAAAGGCGAGGCCGCGGGGATGCTGACGAAGGGGCTCCGCGCGAGGGCCTCCGGAGCCGGCGCCACAGGCCGGCTGCGGCGGACGCGCAAGGGCTTGGCGGCCGGGGCCGCGGGAGCGGCGGGCTGGATGACATCGGGGGGGGCCGGCAGCAGCGGGGCCTGGGGAGATCGCGGGCGCATGAGCACGAGCAGCAAGGCCGCTGCGGCGCAGGCCGCAGCCAGGCCCGCGGGCAGGCGCAGGGGCCAGAGGCGCTCCAGCAAGGACGGCCGGGCCTGCCGGGCCAGGAGGCGGGCGCGCAGGCTATGCCGCACGCGGCTCTCCGCGGCGAGATCCGCTTGGGCCAGCCTGGCCGCGACCGCCAGGGCGGCCTCGTCCGCGCCGGGCGGCAGGGGCCGGCCGGCCAGGAAGGCCTCCAGGTCGGCTTCGAAGCGGTCCGCGGGGTCAGTCACGGAAGCCCTCCCAGCCCGGCCTGCAGCTTCTTGACCGCGCGGTAGACCAGCACGCCCACGTGGCTCTCCCCGAGGTCGAGGACCTCGGCGATCTGCCGGTTGTTGAGCCCGGCCTGGAACTTGAGGCCCAGGACCTCGCGGCTGCGCTCGTCGAGAGACCGCAGGACGAGCAGGAGGCGATGCCGCTCCTCCGCCGCCACGAGGCGCTCGTCCATGGCCGGCTCGCGGGAGGGGGGGTCGTCCCCCGCGCCGTCCCAGAGGGGCTGGCGCCGGGACCGGAAGTGGTCGCGCACCGCGTTGCGCGCCACGGCGAAGAGCCAGGATTCGAAGGCGCCGCGGGCCGGGTCGAAGCTGGCCAGGCGCTCGAGCACGCGCTCGAAGATCCGCGAGACCACGTCGTCTGCGGCAGCCGGGTCGCCGACCTGGCTGCGCACGAAGCCGTAGACGCGGGCGAAATAGCGGTCATAGACGGAGGCGAAGTCCTGCGGAGCGCCGGTCTGGGGCATGCGGGAGACCACCCTCCTGCCTAGGTATACGGGCCCGGCCCCGGAGTATTACAGGCCTCCGGAGCCGGGATACAGTATAGACAATTGGACTACCGGAACAGCTTGCGCAGGGAGGCCATCTCCAGCGGCGCCATGGTCGTGTCGCCCGCCGCGCGCCGGGCGATGGAGAGCTCGCCCTGGTAGAGGCTCAGGGCCGCGTACTGGGTCTCGTTCGGGTTGAGCAGCAGCTCCACGACCCCGTTCTCCTCGAGCTTGGCGGGCTTCTGCACGTTGACCACCACCACGTTCATGAGGATGGTGGCCGTGACCTTCTCCTTGCGCTTGTCCTTCATGACCGCGTCGAAGGTCACCATCACGTCCACGCGCTGGCCCTTCTCCAGGAAGACGATCTTGTACCCTGACATGGGCAAGGACAGCGCCCGGTAGCCCGCGTAGAGCCCCTGCGCGTCGGGCTCGGGCAGGGCCGGCTTGGGGTCTATGGCCCGGGCGGGCAGGGCCAGCAGCAGCGGCAAGGCCAGCGCGGCGGACAGCATCCATCTGGTATTCATCGTGCACCTCCGTGTGCCGATGGATACGCGGCCGGCCCGGGAGTATTACAGCGCGCCGGGCCCTAGAACAGGGTGTAGACGAAAGGAGCCACGGCCGTGGTCTCCGAGAGCAGGATCAGGCCGCCCAGGAGCAGGAGGACGATGATGATGGGCGCCAGCCAGTAGGCTTTGCGGTGCTTGAGGAAGCCCCAGAGTTCGCGCAGCATCTCCATCTTGGCCATAATGCCTCCTCAGAACTGGTTGCGGTACGACTCCGGCGCGGGCAGGCCGCTCCGCGGATGCCAGTAGCTCTCCCGGTCCCGGAGCCGCTCGTCCAACAGGTCGCCGCCGATGAGGCGGGCGATGAAGGCGTAGGGCGTGATCACCAGATAATAGACCAAGGCCATGAGCAGCCAGGTGTTGGCCTTGCCGATGGCGCGCGCGGCCTTCATCCAGGGCTTGTAGACGGGCCCCAAAGCCATGGGCCGCAGGCCGCCCAGGAGGGCGCAGACCGCGGCCAGGGTCAGCTCATAAGGCCAGGCCGCTCCGGCCTTGCGCCAGGACAGGAAGGCGAAGAAGCTCAGGACCACGGCCAGGCCGATGCCGAAGACGCGCAGGTCCTTGCGGGGCCGGTCCGGGTCCGGGACGGGCAGGCCTAGTCGAGCGCGAATTCCTTCATCCATGATTGGTCCTCTTTGAATTCGCCCTGCGCCTTCTTGTCCAGGAGGTGGCTGCCCAGCACCAGGTAGTCCATGTGCGTGCGCATGAAGCAGGTGTAGGCCTCCTGCGGCCGGCACACGATGGGCTCGCCGCGCACGTTGAAGGAGGTGTTGACGACGACGCCGCAGCCCGTGAGCTTGCGGAACTCGGCGATGAGCTCATGATAGGGCGCGTTGTCGGCCTGGTTGACGGTCTGCAGGCGCGCGGAGTAGTCCACGTGCGTGATGGCCGGCAGGTCGGAGCGCGGCACGTTGAGCTTGGCTATGCCCCAGAGCTTCTGCTGCTCCCCGCTCATGGGGATGCGGCGCGACTCGACCACCGGCGCGGTGAGCAGCATGTAGGGGCTCTCGCAGGGGAGGTCGAAGTACTCTTGATAGTGTTCGGCCAGCACCGAGGGGGCGAAGGGACGGAAGGACTCGCGGAACTTGATCTTGAGGTTCATCTTGGCCTGCATCTCGACGTTGCGCGCGTCGCCCACGATGCTGCGGCTGCCCAAGGCCCGGGGCCCGAACTCCATGCGCCCCTGGAACCAGCCGATGACATGGCCTTCCTTCAGGAGCGCCGCGGTCTCCCGGGCCACGTCCTTGGGGTCGAGCTTCCTGTGCGGGATGTCCTTGGCCTTGAGCCAGGCGCCGATGTGCTCGTCCGAGAAGCTGGGTCCCAACAGCGAGCCCTGCTGGGAGTCGCGGCCTTCCGAGACGGTCCTTTCCTTCCCCAGGTATTGGTGCCAGAGCAGCAAAGCGGCCCCCAAGGCGCCGCCCGCGTCCCCCGAGGCCGGCTGGATCCAGATCCGTTCGAAGACGTTCTCGCGCAGGATGCGGCCGTTGCCCACGCAGTTGAGGGCCACGCCGCCGGCCAGGCAGAGGTCCTTGAGGCCGGTCACCTTCCTGGCGTGCCGCGCCATGCGCAGCATGACCTCCTCGGTCACGGCCTGCACCGAGGCGGCCAGGTCCATCTCCTTCTGGGTCAGTTCGGATTCCGGCTGGCGCGGCGGGCCGCCGAAGAGCGCGTGGAACTTCTCGCTGGTCATGGCCAGGCCCGAGCAGTAGTCGAAATACTCCTGGTTGAGCTTGAGCGAGCCGTCGGCCTTGAGGTCGATGAGCTCCTTGTAGATGAGGTCCGCGTACTTGGGCTCGCCGTAAGGGGCCAGGCCCATGACCTTGTACTCGCCGGAGTTGACCTTGAATCCGGTGTAGTAGGTGAAGGCGCAGTAGAGCAGGCCCAAGGAATGGGGGAAGTGCAGCTCCTGGGCGAGCCTGACTTGATGGCCGCGGCCCTCGCCGATGGAGGCCGTGGCCCACTCGCCCACCCCGTCCATGGTCACGATGGCCGCTTCTCCAAAAGGCGAGGGGAAGAAAGCGGAGGCGGCGTGGGATTCGTGGTGCTCGGGGAAGAGGATGGCGCCCGGGTAGCCGAGCGTCTCGCGGATGTGGGACTTCATCCAGAGCTTGCCCTTGAGCCACAGCGGCATGGCCATGCGGAAGGACTGGAAGCCCCGCGGCGCGTAGGCCATGTAGGTCTTGAGCATGCGCTCGAACTTGAGGAAGGGCTTGTCGTAGAAGCCCACCAGGTCCAGGTCCGGGACCTTGAGCCCGCCCGCCTCCAGGCAGTAGGCGATGGCGTGGATGGGGAAATCCGAGTCGTGGCGCTTGCGCGTGAAGCGCTCTTCCTGGGCCGCGGCCACGATGCGGCCGTCCTGGACCAGGGCCGCCGCGCTGTCGTGGTAAAACGCCGAGATCCCGAGGATGTTCACAATCGCCCGGATATTATAGACGTTTTCAGGAGAGCTTTTCGAGCACGAGCGCGCCGCCCGTGCCGCCGCCCGCGCAGGCCGCGGCCAGGCCCAGCCGGGCCGCCGGGTCCTCGTGCAGGGAGTACATGAGGTTGAGGATCAGGCGCGTGCCCGTGGCTCCCAGGGGATGGCCCAAGGCGATGGAGCCGCCGTTGGGGTTGATCGCGCCCGCCTCGTACTTGGCCCGCCAGTCGCAGCCGTGCTCCGGCCCGATCTTGAAGATGGAGAGCACCGTGGCCGCGAAAGGCTCGTGCAGCTCCACGCGGTCGAGTTCCGCGAACTTCAGGCCCGCGGACTCCAGGGCCACGGGCGCCGCCAGGGCCGGAGAGACGCCCATGAAGGCCGGCTCGTTGCCGTAGTAGCCCCAGCCGCGCAGCTCGGCCAGAGGCTGCAAGCCCAGCTCCGCCGCGCGCTCCGGGGTGGTCACGATCACGGCCGAGGCCCCGTCCGAGCGGCCGCAGGAGTTGAACAAAGTCACGGTGGCCTGGCTCTTGCCCTCCTCGAAAGCCCGGTCCTTCAAGAACGCCGCGTTGTCCCGGTAGAAATCCTTGAGCGGATAGGCCGTGGAGCCGAACAGGGCCGGCGCCTTGGCGAACATCTGGGGCTTGTTGGGCAGGTCCTCGCGCAGGAACGGGTACTCGTCCTTCTCCAGGATCGTCCTGCCGTCGACCACCACCGGGGCCACGTGCGAGGCGTAGAAGCCCCGGCTCCAGGCGGCTAAGGTGCGCCGGAAGCTCTCGCAGGCGAAGCGGTCCTGCTCCTCCCGGGGGATGGCGTAGAACTGCGCGCAGACCTCGGCCGTGGCGGCCATGTTGATGTGCTCCACCGGGTCGGTCAGGCCCTCCTCCATGGCGTCGACGATGCTGGCGTTGGGGTTGTCCCACAGCGCGCCCCAGCGCTCTTTGACCGTGGCCAGGCTGCGCAGCTCCCGCGCCGCGCGCGAGCCCTCGATGGTGTAGGGCAGGCGGGACATGCTCTCGGTCCCGCCCACGACGTAGAGACGCCCTTCGCCGACCAGGATGCGGCGCGCCGCCTCGCTGACGGCCTCGAAGGAGGAGATGCAGTTGTTCTGGACCGTGAGGGACTGGCACTTCTCGGGCAGGCCGCTGGTCAAGGCCACCACGCGCGCGATGTTGGGGGCGGAGAAGGTCTGCCCGACCCAGCCCACGATGAGGCCGTCCACGGCCGCGGCTTCCAGGCGGGCGCGTTCCAGGAGGTTATGCACCGCGGCGTGCATGAGCGCCGCCGGCGGGAGGTCCGCCAGGCTGCGCGAGATGTGGCCGATGGGCGTGCGCAGGCCCGCGCAAAGGACGATCCGTCTGGCTTCTGCCTTCATGCGCTCATTATAGACCATAGGACGCGCGCGCGCAAATGTTATAATCGCAAAGCTTGGGCATCGTGTTCATCGGCAGCCATCTGGGCTACCCCATGGACCGCACGCCTCTGGGCGGCGGCGCCATGGTGGGCCTGCGGCTCATCCGGCACTGGGCTACGGGGGGCCTGCGCGGCCTGACCGTGCTGGGCTCCGGGCTGGAAGCCCCGGCCGCGGGCGTCGAGTACATCCGGCTGCCGGCCGGGCCCGGCTACGACCTGGTCCGGCTCTCCGAGTTCGAGTACGCCCGCTTCTGCCGGGATTTCGAGGCCGCCACCACGGACTGGCTCCTGGCCCGCCGCGACCGCCTGCCCCCGGCGCGGACCACCGTGCTGGTCAACGACGTCTCCGAGGGCCCGACCGTGGCCAGGCTGGCCGAGGCCGGCTACCCCATCGTCTCTTTGTGGCACGTGGACGTGGTGGACTATTTCAACAAGATCTACCTGCACAGCCTGGTGCCGCCCCAGCACCTGACCCGGCTCTACGAACGCTGCCGCAGGCTGGGGCTCTCCGGAGCGGTCCCGGACCTGCTGCGCATCGTCTTCGACAAGCAGCGCGAGACCGTGGCCCACTCCCGCCGCCTCATCGTGCCCTCGCGGAGCATGGCCGAGACCTTGGCTCGCTGCTACGACGGCGAGGCTCCCGGCGGCGGCCTGGCCGGCCGCATGAGCGTGGTGCCCTGGGGCGCCTGGGCGGACGAGGCCCCGGAGCCCGCGCCGGAGCGCCTGCGCGAGCTGCGGCAGCGCTACCACATCGACGAGCGCACCGTGGTCCTGATGACCTTGAGCCGCATCTCGCCGGAGAAGGGCATACACCTGCTGCTCGAGGCCCTGCGCCTGCTGGAACAGGAGGGCCGCCTGGAGGGGCGCGACGTGGTGCTCCTCATCTGCGGGGAGGCCTCCTTCATGCAGGGCGCGGCCTACTGCCGGCGCGTGCGCGCCGCGGCCGCGGGCCTGGGCCGGGCCAAGGTGTACTTCCCCGGCTACCTCGACGCGGCGGGCAAGAAGGCCCATTTCCGCCTGGCCCAGCTCTTCGTCTCCCCGTCGGTCCACGAGAGCTACGGGCTCAACCTGGTGGAGGCCATGCAGGCGGGCCTGGCGGTGCTGGCCAGCGACCATTACGGGGTGCGCGAGATCCTCGACGACTCCTGCGGCGTGGTGGTGCCCTACTCCGGCCTGGCCGCGGCGCCGCGGCGCCTGGCCGAGGCCCTGGACGCGGTCTGGGGCCAGGACGGGCGGCTCGCCGCGATGGGCCGGCGGGCTCGGGAGCGCGCCGCGGCCATGCCCTTCTCGCGCGCGGCCGAGGCGGTCCTGGCCGCCTGCCAAGCGGTGCAGTCCCCATGAGCGGCCCGTTGCGGGGGCGCCGGCTGTCCCTGGCCCCCCTCGCCGCGGAGGACGCCGAGGCGCTCTTCGCCGCGGTGGACTCCTCGCGGGAATCGCTCCGCCGGCGCCTGCGCTGGGTCCCGGCCGCGGCCTCCGCGGAGGACAGCCGGGGCTTCATCCGGGCCTGCGGCGAGGCCCGCGAGCGCGGCGAGCGGGAGGACTTCGGCGTGTTCGAGGCGCGCTCCGGCCTGCTGGCCGGGGTGGCTTCTTTGCAGGGGCTGCAGGCCGGGCCGGGGCTGGCCGAGGTCTCGCTCTGGATCCGCGCCGACCGGCAAGGCCGGGGCTACGGCGTGGAGGCCGGCCGGCTGCTGGTCGAGCACGCCTTCCGGCGCGAGGGCCTGCAGAAGGTCTACGCGCGCCTGGACCCGGCCAACCGGGCGGCGCGCAAGGTGCTCCAGCGCGCGGGCTTCCGCTACGAGGGCTGCCTGCGCCGCGAGAAGCTCCTCAACGGCCGCTGGCTGGACCAGGAGTGCTGGGGACTGCTGAGGAACGAATGGAGACGCA
>JAQUNT010000034.1 GCA_028717525.1 Elusimicrobiota bacterium | reverse complement strand
GGCGGAGGAAGTCAAGATCCAGATCGGCTCCGTTTCCCCGATGCGTGAGGAGAAAACGCTGGAAGTGCGCGGACGGGATCAGGCCACGGGGCTGCCCAAGACGGTGCTGATCACTTCTGAAGAAGTGCGACAGGCCCTTATGGAGCCCGTGCGGCTCATCATCGACATGATTAGGGAAACCTTGGAAGGAACGCCCGCACAGCTTTCGGCCGATTTGGTTGACCGCGGTATGGTTCTGGCGGGCGGCGGAAGCCTATTGAGAGGCTTGCCTGACATCATCCGGCAAGAAACGGAGATGCCCGTGAGCGTCGCCGCCGATCCGTTGGGCTGCGTGGCCTCCGGTGCGGGGAAGTTCCTTGAAGAACTGGATCGTCTTCGCGGCGGGGTTGATCCTGTCGCGCGATACCCGCTGTTCGATTCGCGGCCGTAAATCACCGGCCAAAAATCCTACAATACAATCCCGCGCCATCGGTCTTTCTCTGATTAGCAAAGAGAAGCCGCGAGCGTACAATCACTTGAATGTGCGATATCGCAGCCGTAGACCGCTGGAGTCGCGGCGAGCGGGAGGTGTCAGCCATGATGCCGGGCTTCGGTCCTGAGGCCTATGGGGCCTGCGTTTGGTGCCGTGTCGCCGTGCAGGAAGTGAACGGCGGCGAGACGAGCGCGTTCACCATCGTCCCGCACCATCTTGCCGACCCTGACTCCGGCAAGGTGTCGCAGGGATCACCCCTGGCGGTGGCGCTGATGGGACATCATGCGGGGGATTCCGTCCGGGTGGAATCGCGGCAGGGAGTCCGCATATTCCGCGTGCTCCAGGTCGCGCATCCATTCATGCGGACTGCCTCCCCGGAGGAAGGTTTGCGGACGGCTTCTGGGCCGTTCCGCTCTGGAGGTCGGCAATAGATGCCCGGCGCGGAATTCGATTCGGAGGCGCTGAAGGCCAACCTGGCGAAGACGCGCTACAAGACCATCGTTGTCCCGGATGAACAGAGATGGTTCCTCGGCCTTTCTGCCGGCAATCTGGGGATGCATCGCAGAGCGGAGGCTCTTCTCAATGAGCTCAATCATCCCTACTCGAACAGGCAGGAAGTCATCGCTCTGCTCAGGACGCTCTATTACGATGACCTCTGGTTCTATTCGTCCCGCGCTGAGGGCAAGCGCGCCGTCAGCGTACTGACCCAGGTCTTTGTCGCGCTGTTCAAAGACAGCCTCGATGACGCTTCCCGGGTCAGGCTCCTGTCCACGTTCCTTGAATTCGCCGTCTCTCTGCTCTCCCCGCAGGAGGAAACCGGGGACCCGCTTTCCCTGGATGCGGTCAGGGAATGCGTCGCCATCCTTGAGGATGTCCTGCCGCGGAACGCGCTGGTTCTCTCGCAATCATCCGGTCTTCTGAAATCGATCGCATCCCCCCTGGCCAGGCATGTAGCCCTGGCTCCCAGGCTGGCGAGACTTCTGCGCGCTTCGCTCGCCGCCAACCTTGACTTTTGGGAGAAGGGGATAGGGCTCGAGTCCTGGATTCACGAGAATCGCGCGCTTCTCCATGGGGACTTTTCCGCGGCCTCCGGCGAGATCGGGTGCGGCTTCTTCGCCGAATCGAGGCAGGCGCTGGCCTCCGCGAGAACCTGGGACGAGCTCTGCGGGGTGACCGATTTCAACGGCATCTGCAGGAGACTCAGGGAATACATCGAGAGAATCGATGCGAACTTCGACAGGATCTACTATATCCTGCATCTCCTGAATGTCCCCGGAATGCTCCATATGAGGGATCATCTGCTATGGGACCTCAATAGGGCCATCAGGACCGTCTCCCATGAGGCGCCGGAGAAGGAACTCATCGGATTCATCGACAACATTTTTGCCATCCTGGGGAAGCTCAAGGCCGGCCACGCGACGACCGTGCTGGACAGCCTGCTGGCGCTGGGCAGGGAGATATACTCGACCAACGACCGCGCCAAGATCGGCTATTTCATCGACAAGCTCATCGGGCTGGGCTTCATCCCGCCGGGCCCCATAGGCATAGACGAGGAATGGCAGGTCCGGGTCGACCCCAGCCACATCAAGAACATCCGCGTCTGGCTTGAGCTCATCGGCATGAACACGGCGCTGAGCGTGAAGCTCATCTCGGCCTTGATCGTCAACCTGAAGACCGGCGGCATCTTCATTTCGGACACGGACCTGTTCCAGAGGGATGTTTCGCGCCTGCTCAACTCGGAGATAAGACCCGTGTTCGAGCTCGTCAAGCAGCTGGCGCGGATATTCCCGGTGTACTTCAACGAGATCGGGGCGGAGGGGGAGCTCAGGGACATAACGACGCAGATGGACGAGCTCTCCCGGCGCGAGGATACGCTGGTTCATTTCTTAAGGAAGCAGATCCATGCCGAGAGCAACAACACCCATCTGGAGCTCGTCCGGCACGCGGCGCGGTACTGGTACGACGGCAGCGTCGCGCGGCTCGCGCCGGGCCTCCCCGAGGACGTAAAAGGCGACTTGACGGCGTCGGGCAAGTGGTACGACGGCGTTCATGGGCTCATGCGGAGGCTCTGCGCCGCGTTCGCGGCGACGCCCGAGATGCTTCTCGAGGGAGACTACGCGCAGATCGAAAAGCGCGTGATGGCGGAGCCGGGCGCGTCCGGGCCCGACAAGAAGCGGCTTTTGTCCCTGATCCGGCTCTATGAACTGCTGAAGGGGAAGTATACCTTCGACGCGGGCGTGGTCCTCCCGCAGCTGCAGCGAGCGTCTTTCCTGGGGCCTGAGAGCATCGAGCCTTTCCGGTGCGCCCTGCGCCAGGGAGACCCTGAGGAGATCATCGAGCATTGCATGCGGCTGATGGCCAGGCTGAAGGACAGGATCCTCGATCCGGAAAAATGCGAGGGCGACGAGGACATTTACTACAAGAGGCACATAGCGGCTGGGATCCCTTCGATGTACGGCACCTACAGGGAGCCCAAGTTCGAGTCCCTGGGCCTCCTCTTCCGGCTCGAGCTCATGACGTCGCGCCAGATGGAAAAGCTGATGCGGGGCGTCAACCTGGACTTCGTCTGCCGGTCGACGCTCAGGAAGGTGACGGAGATCCTGCACCTCTGCAGCAGGGGCCTGGAGATCGACGGCATCTCGCATGAGGGCTTCAAGTCGAACCTCAAGATGCTCGAGTACAGCCTGACGACTTCGGCGTTCTCGATCCACCGGTACATCAACCTGTTCCAATTCCTCGCGCATAATGTCCGCGACATCATCAACGAGTACTTCTTCGACTATCACGAGGGATGCCTCGCGACGATCCTTTCCCAGCAGATGGGCGCCGGGACGGCGGGGGCGAAGGCGGACGAGGAGTCCGCGCGAGCCGCCTCCCGGCTCGTCGACATGAGGAGCGAGGAGTTCTACAGGGACATGCTGTCCCAGGCGTTCCTCATCCAGCAGCTCGACGATTTCCTGGGCCGGGTGCTCCATGCCCTCGACAACATGGCCCAGAGGCTCCCTCCCGACGCGATCCGGACGGTGATGAACTACAACCCCGAGAACCTGATCAGCGCGCTGGACCGGGCGACCCCGAAGGTCGACAATCAGATATTCCTGAGCGCCAAGGGATACTTCCTTAAGAAGATGGTCTCCTACGGCTTCCCCGTGCCGCACGGCTTCATCATCTCCACGGAGCTGTTCCGGCTGCATCCCATCATGAGCAGCTTCCCCGAGCTTGAGAAGGAGGCGGACGCGCAGATCCGGGCGCACCTGGCGGAATTGGAGAGGAAGACGGGCCGGGAGTATGGGAACCCGGAGAACATCCTGCTGCTCTCCGTGCGTTCCGGAGCGGCGATCTCCCTGCCGGGCGCCATGAACACCTTTCTCAACGTGGGCATGAACGACGCGATTGTGGAGGCCTTGAGCAGGCAGCCCAACTATGGCTTCACCTCCTGGGACTGCTATAGGCGCTTCCTGCAGAGCTGGGGGATGGCGCACGGGATCAGCAGGGACGAGTTCGACGAGGTCATCATCCGCTACAAAAGGCTCTATAATGTGAGGGAGAAGGTCCAGTTCAAGCCCGAGCAGATGAGGGAGATCGCCTTCGCCTACAAGAAGGTCATCCACGGCCACGACGTCCATTTCGAGGATGACCCCTTCCGCCAGCTCAGACAGGCGGTCTCCTTCATCCTGGATTCGTGGGACCTGGAACGGGCGCGCGCCTACCGGCGGCACCTCTCCATCGCGGAGGACTGGGGGACGGCCGTCGTCATCCAGCAGATGGTCCTGGGGAACATCAACTATGATTCCGGCACGGGAGTCGTGTTCACGAAGGACCCTCATATCATGAGCCCGGGGGTCGCGATCTACGGCGACTTCACGATGTGCAGCCAGGGGGAGGATGTCGTCGGAGGGCTGGTCCATCCGCTGCCCGTGTCGGAGGCGCAGAGGGGGAGATCGCCGTCCCATAAGGGCATCTCCCTGGAAAAGGACTTCCCCGAGATCTACGGCGCGCTCCTGAGCAGGGCGAGGGAACTCGTGGAGACGCACGGCTACAACAACCAGGAACTGGAGTTCACCTTCGAGACGAGCCGGGGCCGGGACCTGTACATCCTCCAGACCAGGGACCAGAGCATCCAGCGGACCCGGAAGGCGGTCTTCAACGACCCGGCCCTGAAAGAGAATCTGGTGGGGTCCGGCATAGGGATCGGCGGCGGCGCCATGAACGGCCGGGTCGCTTTCAGCCGCGACGATCTGGACCGGCTCGCCCAGGAATACCCCGGGGAGAAGCGGATCCTCATCCGGCCCGACACGGTCCCGGACGACATCGAGATGATCGCCGCCTGTGACGGATTGCTGACGGCCAGGGGCGGCGTGACGTCGCACGCCGCCGTGACGGCCGTGCGCCTTGGGAAGACCTGCGTGGTCAACTGCGTCGCGCTCAAGGTCCGGGAGAAGAGCTCCCAGTGCTCCATCCATGGGACCGAATTCAAGTTCGGCGACAAGATCGCCATCGACGGCTGCATGAGCAACATCTATAGAGGCAACTTCTCGATCACCATCGAGGAGCCGGCCTGAACAGGGGGGGGTATGGCAAAGGAATACTTGGGGATCAATGGGCTGGGCCGGATCGGCAAGCTGACCTTGTGGCATCATCTGTCCAGAAGGCACTTCTCGGGCTTCGTGGTCAACACGGGCCGCGAAGTCGGCAAGACCCTTGACGACATCGCTCAGGTGCTGGAGAGCGATTCGACCTATGGTTCCCTGGGCGGGTTCCTCCACGGGGTCGCGGCGCGGGGCGAGAGCAGCGTCAAAATCCTCGATTCGGCGGCCGCGCTGTTCGAGGTCGACGGATGTCCCGTCAAGATCCTCAGGCAGGCCCGCAACCCGAAAGACGTCAATTGGAGGAAGGAGGGTGTGCGCTTGGTGGTCGAGACCACGGGGACGTTCGCCGACCCGGTCGCCCCTGGCGGTGATGACAAGAAGGGGAGCCTCAGGGGCCACCTGGAGGCTGGCGCGGAAAAGGTCATCAACAGCGCCCCGTTCAAGATCAAGGACAAGTCGAAGAAGGCCGGGGACGACACGACGATGCTCATCTACGGCATCAACCACACGGCCTTTGACCCGCGGAAGCACCACGTCATCTCGGCGGCCTCTTGCACCACCACGGGGCTCGCCCACATGATGAAGCCGCTGCTCGACACGCGGGAGACTTCCGGCATCCTCACCGCCTCCATGTCGACGATCCACGCCGCCACGAACACGCAGAGCGTGCTCGACTCGGTGCCCAAGGGCGGGGCCGCGGATCTCAGGAAGACGCGGGCGGCATTCAACAACATCATCCTTTCGACGACGGGCGCCGCGCAGGCCCTGGAAAGCGTGCTGCCGGCGATCAAGAGGATCGGTTTCATGGCGGACTCGGTGCGCGTCCCCACCAACACCGTCTCCCTCATCAACCTGAACGTGACCTTCCACTCGCCCCTGAATGCGAAGGGCGAGCCCGTGATCAATCAGGATCTGATCAACGGCATCTACCGCGCCTGCTCCGAGGGGCAGCAGAAGGGGCTCGTGCTCTTCAGCAAGAGGCAGAATGTCTCGTCCGACATCATGGGGACCAGGGCCGCCGTGGTGATCGAGGGCCACGAAACGCATACCAGGACCGGCTTCATCGAACTGCCCGCCGAGCTCCTCCAGCGCTATGAGATGACTTCCCAGAACGGGCTCAGGCTGCCGGTCACGCACGCCAAGATCTTCGGCTGGTATGACAACGAATACGGGAGCTACACGAACTGCCTGGGAGAGCTGACGATCTATATCGACAAGGCGATGGGATAGGCGCTGGGGCTCAGGCCTGAGGCCGGCCTACCAGTTCTCGGCCGCGACCTCGAAATAGCCCTGGGGATGGGCGCAGGCCGGGCAGGCCGCCGGCGCGGCCTCTCCCTCATGGGTGTAGCCGCAGTTGCGGCAGCGCCACTTGACCTTGGCCTTCTTCTTGAAGACCTCCCCGGCCTCCACGCTGGCCAGCAGGCCCCGGTAGCGCCGCTCGTGCTGCTTCTCCGCCACCGCGATGAACTCGAAGAGCTTGGCCGCGGCCTCGAAGCCTTCGGCGCGCGCCGTCTTGGCGCACTCCGGGTAGAGCACGCCCCACTCATGGGCCTCGCCCTCCGCCGCGGCCTTGAGGTTCTCCGCGGTGCTGCCGGTCTTGCCGGCCGGGAACATGGCCGCCACCTGGGCCTCGCCGCCCTCGAGCAGGCTGAAGAAGCGCTTGGCGTGCTCCTTCTCCTGGTCCGCGGTCTCCTCGAAGGCCCAAGCGATCTGCTGGAAGCCGTCCTTGCGCGCCTGGCCCGCGGCGTAGGTGTAGCGGTTGCGGGCCTGGGACTCTCCCGCGAACGAAGCGATGAGGTTCTTCTCCGTCTGGCTGCCTTTGAGTTTCATGTCCGAGCCTCCTGGGTTTTCAATGTTCAAGGTTCTTGAAGCGGCGGTGGATCCAGAGCCACTGAGAGGGGTTGGCGCGTATCATGTTCTCGATCTCGCGCACGAGCCGGGCGTTGGTCGCCGCCGGGTCCTTGAGCAGCGGCCCCAGGTCCAAAGCCGGCGACAGGATGACGCGCACCCGGCCGTCGGGCTCGCGCCTCTGGGTGGCGGACAGTACGGCCGCTCCGGTGCGCGCGGCCAGGGGGCCGACCGCGGCCAAGGTGTCCACCCGGGTGCCGAAGAAAGGGGTGGGGCTGCCCATGGGCGGGGGCATGTACTGGTCCATGGCGATGCCCAGGGATTCCCCCTGGCGCAGGGCCTTCAGGATGGTCGGCAAGGTGCGGGGCTGATAGACGCACCGGCAGCCGATTGAGAGGCGCCCAGCCTCGATCTGCAGATGGAGCCACTCGGGCTTCAAGTGCCGGGTCACCAAGGTCAGGGGGATGCCGTGCAGTCCCCCCACGGCCACCATCAGCTCCCAGTTGGCGAAGTGTCCGGAGATGAAGATAACGCCCTTGCCGCGGGCGTTGGCTTTCCGCCAATGTTCATAGCCTTCCAGGACCACGACGCGCCGGACATAGGCCGGGTAATGGCCTGGGAAGGGGGAGAAATAGTGAATGAGCTCCAGAGCGAGGATTCCGTAGTGGCGGTAGTTCTCCGCCAGCAGGCGCTCGCGCTCGGTCGCCGGGAGCTCGGGCAGGCAGCGGGCCATGTTCTCGCGGCCGATGCGCTTGCGCTTCCAGTCCAAAGCGTAGAGCAGGCGGCCCAAGAGGCGGCCCAAGGAGACCTCCGCGGGCCTGGGCAGGAAGCTCACGGTCGTGCCGGCGCAGAAGAGGATGGCGCGCAGGAGGCCGGAGAGGAGCGGATTCACGATTGGATTATGCCAAATTCGGATGGCCACCCCAACGGAACCGGCGCCCCCCTCATAGGGGGGCGCCGGTTGCGGGGAGCCCGTAGGGCTCCCCGCCATTCTACGGCGAGAGTCCTGTTATGGGACTGCTTTGAACACCTTGTCGTGCGGATGGACCTTGGCCGAGACCTTGATCCCGACCTGGTCGCCGGGCTTGGCCTCGGTCACGGGCTTGTGGTCCACCTGCATGGAGTCCACGACCTGGGTGATGTCGTCGTGCGCGCCACGGATGTGGATGGTGTCGCCGGTCTTGAGCGTGTCGCTCAGCGCGATGACCCCCGCGGAGACGTGCGCGAAGTAATGCGTGATCTTGCCGATCTCTTTTTCTGCCATGGTGCCTCCGGAACTCCTTTTTCAGCTAGAAGATATGTAATGCCCGCTGCCTTGTCAATCTGGAAGGGGAAAAGCGCGACCCCCCGTCCCGGAGGGACGGGGGGCCTGTTCAGCCGACGGGTGCGCTATCGGGAAGCCTGCTTGTAATAGTCGTCCCAGCCGCCCTCGTCGTCGCCGCCGCCGTTGCTGGGGTCTTCCTTGATATCCTTGATCCACTTGGCGAACCTGGCGTAGGAGCCGTCCTTGGCCCAGGCCAGCCCGTCGTAGGCGGAGTTGTAGTAGCCGCTGGGGATGTAGACCGCCAGGCCGTAGGCGTCCTTGTACTTGCTGCCCGTGACGGCGTTGGCGCTGATGACCTCGTCCTTGAGGAAGCGCTCGAGCTCGGTGCCCTTGGCCTTGACCACGGGGTTCTGGGTGCCGGCGTCCACGAGCCGGACGAAGTGCAGGAGGTCCTTGTTGTCGCTGTAGTAGAACTTCTGCGCGGCGCTGCGCGCGGACTTGACCACCGCGGTCTCGTTGGCCGCGATGACCGCGTCGGTCCAGGCGCCGAGCATGGGCAGGAGCCTGGCCAGGGCCGAGGCCTTGACCGCGGACTGGGCGGCGCCCTGGTTGATGGAGGCGTAGTGCGCGGTGTAGGCGTCGGCCGTGAGCTTGGCCAGCTCCGCGGCGGACATGGCGGGCTTGGCGGAGAGCGGCCCGAGCAGCGTGTCGTAGGTGTAGCCGTCTGCGGGCTCGGTCTCCTCGGAGCCGACCACGTAGTCCGCGTGGTCCCGGATCTGGTAGCCGATCTCGGCCATCTGCATGAGGCAGGCGTCGGAGGCGTAAACTTCGACCTTGCCCATGCCGGCCAGGGCGGAGGCCATGTCCTGGGTGGTCATGTGGTTGCCGGACTCGTCGTCATAGGAGATGCCGTTGATGACGACCTGGCTGCGCCGGGCCTTGGACCAGCCGCTGCCGTGGTTCCAGACCACGAGCATGTAGCGCTTGGCCGGGGCGTTCTGCTTGGCCCAGGCCACGAACTCCACCAGGTGCTTCCAGTCGCCCATGTCGGCCTTGGGGATATCCTGCAGGACCGGGCTGGCGATCTTGGACATGTCCGCGTCCTTGGCCACGATGTAGCGGCGCTGGCCGACCCAGTTGCCGTCCGCGGAGCTGTAGCCCTTGATGCGGCCGAACTCCACCGCGATCTTGACCTGGTCCGTGGAGCCGACCTTCTCCATCTCGTTGACGTCGGTCAGGCCGTAGGACTCCAGGTTGTTCTTGGCGTTGACGTAGACCATGACCGTCCACTCGGCCACGCCGGCCTGGGGGGCCCGGGCGGCCTGCATGGGCTGGGCCTGGAGAGACTGGACGATGGCCTTGACGTCCACGCCCTGGTCGAAATCGATCTTGTCCGCGGCGGCTGAGCCGGCGCAGACCAGCACGGCGGCGAAAGCGGCTAGACAGCTCTTGAGCATTGCAACCCCCTAGCAGGTGCGGCCTGGTCCCGATTATAACATAGAAAAGGTGCCTTTCGACCTAGAAGCCGGGTGGGCCTTTTGGCCCGCTAACCGCGGTAGCGGCGCACCAGCCGCATGGGCGCGCCGACCAAACGCAGGGCGCGCTTCTCGGCCTCGCGCAGGATGCGCTCCTCGTCGAGGGTGACCAGCTGCCGGTCCTTCATGAGCCAGCGGCCGTCGCACATCACGTGGGTGACGTCGCCGGGGTGGGAGGAGTAGACCACCGAGGCCGCGAGGTCGTGGCGGGGGACCCAGTGGGCCTGGTCGGTGGCGAAGATGGCGAGGTCCGCGGCTGACCCCGGGGCGATGGTCCGGCCGGAAGCGGCCAGCCGGAGGAGCCGGTCGTGGGGCAGGGCTTCCGGCCTGCGCTGCTCGTTCTTCTGGAACAGGCCGGCCAGGCGCATGACCTGGAGCATGTCGAGGTCGTTGTTGGAGGCCGGGCCGTCCGTGGCCAGGGCCACACGCACCTCGCGGTCCAGGAACTTCTGCAGAGGAGCCATGCCCATGCCCAGCTTCATGTAGGTCTTGGGGGTGTGGGCCACGACAACCTTCTTCCTGGCGAGTATCGCGATGTCGCGGTCGTCCGCGGTTATGCAGTGGGCGGCGATGGTGGGCAGGGGGCAGTCGAAGAGCCCGAGTCCGTCGAGGTGGGCGATGGGGGTCTCCCCGTGCAGGACCTGGGAGCGGGAGACTTGCTCCGCGGACTCGGAGAGGTGGAGGTGGATTGGGAGTCTGTGCTCGTGCGCGGCCTCCACGACCTGGCGCAGGAAGCGGTCCGGGCACATGTAGGGGGAATGCGGGCCCAAGGCGACTTGGAGGCGGCCGTCCGCGGCGCCGTCGCGCTCGCGCGCGAAGTCCAAGGTCCGCTGGAGGGTGGCGCGGCCCACTTCCTTCGCCGGGCCGAGGCCGAAGAGGCACCAGG